>JAFMJU010000124.1 GCA_017853285.1 Gemmataceae bacterium | reverse complement strand
CCACCAGCTTGGCGAAGGCGATCAGGCGCCCGGCCTCCGCCACCGTCAAATCCCGTTTGGGCTGGTACGATTCCTTGTACTGGGCCCAGTCGTCGCCAAGGTACACGAAATCACGCAAACGCTCGGGCTTCATCAACAAGCCCTTGTCCGTGCCGAAATGCTCCCGTGTGAAGGCTTTTCCAACCTCCTCCACCAGGGTGTAAACACCCAGCAATTCCTTGTCGAACTTGCCGGGCACGGTCAACAGCACCTCGGCGAAGGCGGTCTTCGGGGAAGGCACCCCCGCCTCGCGGTAAAGGGCATAACCCAATGTCTCGCGCAGCTTGGTCGGGTCGGTCACATCGCAGTGCAGGTTGAGCGTTTTCAATCCCGCGAAACTGCCTTTCCCCTTGAAAAAGTCCAATTCTATCTTGAAAGACTTCTTGCTCACCCCCTGGGTGTCGAAAATCGTCCCGTTTCCCTTGTAACGTACTCCCACATTCGCAAAAGTCTCGTTTCCAATCGAGACGGAGGCCCTCGCCCAGGCCAGGTTGAATCCAAAGTCGTTCCGGTGAACTTTCCGGTCGGGGTCTACAGGCGGCAACGGTTCGGGCGGGGGCCCGAATGGCCCCCTTCCACCTCCCCGCGGCTGCATCGCCTCGTATTCCTTGGCCGGGATGGACAGATGTACCGTCCAAATCCGGTCCATCCCGAAAATACCCGCCCCCGCGCCGGTTTTCCCTTCCGGCTTGTCTTCCTGCGCCAACCCCGGGCAATGCGCGCAGAACAGGGCGGCCAAAACCGCCAATCTGGAAACCATTCGATTGGAAGTCATCAAATTCCCCGAAAAAGGTGGAGCGAAACCTACCTACCCCGCGCCTGACGGAACATCCAGTCCATCATCTCCGCGTCCGCATAGCACGGATTCCATGAATCGTGCGCCACCTGCGGGTACTCCGTGTAACGCGCGTTCCCGCCAGCCCGGTTCACGGCGTCCACCATGTTCCTCGACCTGGCCACCGGCACCGCCACATCCAGCGCCCCATGGAAGGCCCAGATCGGCACCTTTTTCATCACGGGGGCCTTTTTCTCATCGCCTCCACCGCACACCGGCACCGCCGCCGCGAATCGCTCCGGTTGGCGGCTCAGCAGATCCCAGGTCCCGTAACCGCCCATCGACAGGCCGGTGATGTACACCCGGTCCAGATCCACCGGCAGGCTCTTTTCCAGTTCATCCATCAATCCGGTCAACAGGCTCGCCGGCGCGCTGGGCACCGGGGGCATGTCATGTTTGTCCGCGTTCCACGGAACCTGCACCCACTGCTTGCCCGTGGGGCACTGCGGAGCCACCAGGAAACACGGGTACTTCTCCCGGGCTCCGGGCTTGGCGAATTCCTTCACCCCGTGCACCAACTGCGCCTCGTTGTCGTTGCCGCGCTCGCCGGCCCCGTGCAGGAAAATCACCAGCGGATATTTCTTCCCACCCTCCACCTTTTCCGGACGCATCAGGCGATAGGGAAGCGAGGCCCCACCCTTCTCGAAGTTTTTCTTTTCCAGCAGTTCCTTCCACGGCATGGGTCCGTCCTTTGGTTTTCCACGGGTATTTTGCGCAGTCGCCGGGTCAGGGTTCGCTCCCAGGCAAACCATCGCCAAACAGGGCACCAGTAGTCGAATCATTGCTAGCACTCGCAAATAAATGTTTGCAAAAGCCTGCGCATCGCTGCGGCCAGCCCACAGTCTAACCGGGCACAGCCACCCGTCCAGCAATTCCTTCCAAACCCCGCTCGGGCGACCAATTTGGGCTAAATGGATACAATGAACATTGGAAACTTGAACCGGGTTTGCGGATTGTATTGACCCTGCACGCAAGCCTCTGGTTCGATGCGCCATTCGGGGATTGGGCCACGCGGTTCCGTTGCCTGACGGAACCAAGCAAGTGCCACCCCAGCGAGGATGGGATGACAAGCAATCAAATCAAAACCACCTGGAGCGACCGCTGGAGCACCTTTTCCACTGGTGTCATGGATGGTTTGAACCGGTTTTTTCTCACCGTCCTGGGCAATGAAAATGTGCGCAGGGTGCGCAAGCTGGGCTATGTTCGCCCCAATGTTGCTGGTGCCCAGCACACCGTCGTGCCAGGCTCCCTCCTCGACCAGATCAACAAGCTCGAGCTCACCTACCAGGCGATGTCCGATGCGGACCTGGCACAGACCACGGTCCGCCTGCGCGCCAAATTGGCCGATGGTGCCAGTCTCGAATCCCTGATCCCCGATGCCTTTGCCGCGGTCCGCGAGTCGGGTAAGCGCTCCAAGGGCATGCGCCATTACGATGTCCAGATGGTGGGCGGCATGGTCCTCCATCAGGGCGGGATCGCCGAGATGATGACCGGCGAGGGCAAGACCCTCGTCGCCACCCTCCCCGCCTACCTCAACGGCCTCACCGGCCGGGGTGTGCATGTCATCACCGTCAACGATTACCTCGCCCGCCGCGATTGCGAGTGGATGCTCCCCATCTACCGCGGCCTCGGCATGGAGGCCGCCTTCATCCAGTCCAACATGGACCCCGACCTCCGCCGCCGCGCCTACGACTGCGACATCACCTACGGCACTTCCAGCGAGTTCGGCTTCGACTACCTGCGCGACAACATGAAGCAGGCCCGGCGGGGCGACAACCGCTACCCGCCCCACCTTCAGCAGGTCATGCGCATGGAGCGCGACCCCCGCACCGACGAGTTCCGCCTGCATTACGCCATCATCGACGAGGTGGACAACATCCTCATCGACGAGGCCCGCACCCCGCTCATCATCTCGGGCCAGGCCTTCACCAACAAGGAACGCTACGACCAGGCCAACCAGGTGGCCCTCAAGCTCACCGCCGAGGAGAAAAAGCTCCGCAACGACATCCTGGTCAACCTCCGGGTCGAGATGGAGAAGAACCCCGCCGACTACGAGGACCCGTCCAAGATCTCCCCCGACGGGCTCGAGGGCGATGGCCTGCCCATCCTCCCCCGCAAAAAGCGCAAACCGGGCGACCCGGCCCCCGAGACCGGCGTCCTCTTCGAGGTCCGTGAGAAGGAACACTCCGTCTTCCTCACCGAGAAGGGCATCCGCCGGGCCGAGGAACTGGTCGGCGTGGAGAGTTTCTTCACCGCCGGCAACACCGAGTGGCCCCACCTGATGGACAACGCCCTCAGGTCACACCATCTCTACCGCCGCAACAAGCAGTACGCCGTCATGCAGCACCCCGAGACGGGCGAGCTGTCGGTCATCATCATCGACGAGAACACCGGCCGTCTCATGGTCGGCCGCCAGTGGTCCGAGGGCCTCCACCAGGCCGTCGAGGCCAAACACCAGCGCGACGGCGTCCAGATCAAGGACGAGACCCAGACCCTCGCCACCATCACCCTGCAGAACTTCTTCAAGCTCTACTACAAGGTCGGCGGCATGACCGGCACCGCCAAGACCGAGGAGACCGAGTTCCGCAAGATCTACGGCCTCGATGTCGTCACCATCCCCACCAACCGGCCGCTGATCCGCAAGGAATTCAACGATGTCGTCTACCGCACCGGCCGCGAGAAGTGGAACGCCGTCATCGACGAGGTGTTGGAGGTCCACCAGACCGGCCGCCCCATCCTCATCGGCACCACCGATGTCGACAAGAGCCTCATCCTCTCCGGCCTGCTGAAGAAGCGGGCCATCAAGCACGAGCTGCTCAACGCCCTGCCCGAGCACGCCGCCCGCGAGGCCGACATCGTCGCCCAGGCCGGCCGCATCGGCGCCGTCACCATCTCCACCAACATGGCCGGCCGCGGCACCGACATCGTCCTCGGCGGCAACCCGGAGACCATGGCCTGGGCCCGGCTCAAATCCACCTACCCCAGCCGCCTCGACATCCCGGAAGACATCTGGAAGCGCACCGTCGACGAGATCGAGTCGAAGGAGCGCATGAAGGAGGAGGGCCGCAAGGTGGCCGAGCAGGGCGGCCTGCACATCATCGGCACCGAGCGCCACGATTCCCGCCGCATCGACAACCAGCTCCGCGGCCGCGCCGGCCGCCAGGGCGATCCCGGCAGCAGCAAGTTCTTCATCGCCCTCGATGACGACCTGATGCGCCGCTACAACGGCGAGTTCGTCGCCCGCGTCATGACCAGCATGGGCATGAAGGACGGCGAGGCCGTCGAGGGGCGCTTCCTCACCCGCCAGATCGAGAAGTCGCAGAAAAGGGTCGAGCAGCTCCACTTCCAGAGCCGCAAGGACCTCCTCGAGTACGACGAGGTCATGAACGCCCAGCGCAAGCGCGTCTACGGCCTCCGCCAGCGCCTGCTCAACGACGAGAACCCCCGGTTGATGATCACCGAGTTCCTCGACCGGATGCTCGCCGCCAATGTCGAGCGCATCCTCAACCCCGAATTCGGCCCCGCCCGCTTCGCCGAGTTCGCCAAGGCCCGCTCCCACTGCGATTTCTCCCCCCGCGAGTTCGTGCGCTGCGAGTACCACGACGCCCGCGACATGGTGCGCCGCCGCGCCATCGCCGAGGCCGGCAACCAGATGCACGATGTGCTGGAGGAGTGCCTCCAGGGCGAGGATTCGTCCGAGTGGAACTGGCAGGCACTCCGCCAGACCCTCGAGCGCAAGTGGGGCCTGGTCTACCGCGAGGAGGAACTCCGCAAGCTCGACCGCCTGCAGGTCTCCGAGCGCCTCGTCGAGGCCGTCCGCGACAAGGTCGACAAGCTCCCCCTCGACGAGGGCAAGGACCTGCTCGACCCCGACTACGGCGTGAACACCCTGGTCGAGTGGCTGGGCCGCGACTTCCAGGTCGGCGTACAGCCCGAGGAGATCCGTGGCCTCGATCCCTCCAAGGCCGGCCAGCTACTCCTCGGCCGCCTGCTCGAGAAATACCGCGAGAAGGACGCGCTCTTCCCCGTCATGATCAGCCTCGGCCGGTTCCTGCCGGCCGTCCCCAACCCGTTCACCATCCCCAACGACCGCGAGGGTCTGCTGGCCTGGGCGCGCCAGCGTTTCCCCACCCAGATCGACAACCTCCCCGAGGAGGCGTTCCGCACCGAGAGCCGCGACCGCATCGCCGAGGTCCTCCTCGACGCCGCCCACCACTCCATGCCCGGGCTCACCCAGGAGGAACTCCTGGCCAAGGCCGACGAGATCCTGGCCCACTCCAGCGTCGTCGAGGAGGAGGACGCCCGGGAACTGGCCGACTTCATGAACGGCAGCGTCCCCGGCCTCGCCCTCACCGCCGCCGAATTCACCGGCCTCAATCCCGAGCTGGCCCGCAACAAGGTCGTGGAATGGTACGACCTCCAGGTCCGGCCCGAGATGCACCGCATGGAGCGCAACCTGCTGGTCAACCAGATCGACCAGCATTGGAAGCAGCACCTCCGCACCATGGACCAGTTGCGCGCCACCATCCACCTCCGCGGTTACGGCCAGGAGGATCCCAAGACCGTCTACAAGCGCGAGGGCATGCAGGAGTTCGAGCGCATGATGGAGGTCGCCCGCGACACCATCTGCGAGCTGGTCTTCCGCATGGAGGAATCGGGCGAGGCCGAGGATTCCATCTGGGTCATCGACGAGCTCGTCCATGCCGCCCCGCCCAAACCCGCCACGCAGCCGCCCGAACAGTTGGCCACCAACGGTCCCCCGGGCGCCCCGCCCGCCAAGATCGAGCAGGCCACCAAGACCGGTCTCGGCGTGGGCCGCAACGAGCCCTGCCCCTGCGGCAGCGGCAAGAAATACAAGAATTGCTGCATGCGCAGCGTGGCCAACTGACCGGAAAGCCACCACCCGTGGGAAAGGACTCCCCATGGCCCGCCCGCTGGATGCCCTCTACGCCGTCGGCCTCACCGCGGTCTCGCCGTGGCTCGTCTGGCGCGCCCTCACCCGCGGCCGCGACGGCTACCGCCGCCTGCTGACGGGTCACCCCTGCCCCTTGCGCGCTCCGGCCGACCAGGCCCCCCTGGCATGGTTCCACGGCGTCAGCCTCGGCGAGGTGAACCTGCTGGCCCCCGTCATCCAGGCGTTCAAGGCCAGGCACCCCGGCTGGCGCGTCGGCGTCACCGCCACCACCCCCGCCGGGATGCAGGAGGCCCGCAAGCGTTTCGGGCAAGACTGCCTGATCGCCTGCTTCTGCTGGGATTTCACCTGGCAGGTCGAGCGTATCCTCAGCGCCTGGAGTCCATCCCTCATCATCCTCGCGGAAAGCCAGCTCTGGCCCAACTGGCTTGCGATCGCGCGCGGGCGCGGCATCCCGGTCACCGTCATCAACGGCCGCATGAGCCCCAAAAGCGCCGCGGCCTGGGCCCGCCGCCCCCGGTTGGCCAGGCGCATTTTCCCACTCGTGCACTCCTGGATGGTGCAGGACGCTTCCATGGCCGGCCACCTGCGTTCGCTCGGCGTGCCGGCGGACGCCGTTTCGGTCACCGGCTCGGTCAAGTTCGACGGGGCCCGGACGGACCGCAACCTTCCGCTGCTCGCCACCCTGCGCGACCTTTTTCCGGTTCCCGAGGGCGCCCCGGTCTGGGTCGCCGGCTCCACGCAGGAGGCCGAGGAACCCGCCATCCTCGACGCCTACAGCCTGCTCCTTCGCGACTTTCCCGACCTGCGGCTCGTCCTGGTTCCCCGCCAGCCCGACGCCTTCGAGTCCTCAGCGCGCCGCCTCGGTGAACGCGCCATCCCCTTCCTGCGGCGCTCCACCGGGGCCATCCACCCCCCCGGGGCCACACCCCGCGTCCTGCTACTCGACACCATCGGCGAACTGTCCGCCGCCTGGGGACTGGCCACCGTCGGCTTCGTGGGCGGCAGCCTCGATGGCAGGCGTGGCGGGCAAAGCCCCATAGAACCGGCCGCTTTCGGCGTGCCCGTCTGTTTCGGCCCCCATGTCTGGAACTTCAGGGACATCACCGCCAGCCTCCTGGCTGCCGGCGCCGCCAAAACCGTGGCCGCCGGTCCCCAGGCCGCCGCCAATCTGGCCGACCTCCTGGGCGACTGGCTCCGCAATCCCGAGCAAGCCAGGGCCGCGGGCCAGGCTGGACGCTCCTTTGTCGCCCTGCAGCAGGGCGCCACAGACCGCACCCTCGACTTTCTCGCCGCCCGTGGCCTGGTTCCCGCCACCGCATCAAGCCGTCAGGCGGGCTGAACCATGAGCGGTCACCCCACAAACACCTCGCCATCCATCGCCTGGAAAAACGGGCAATGGCTGCCCTTCGATCAGGCCGGCCCCTCGCTGGCCGATGCCGGATGGGTCCATGGCGCCACGGTGGTGGATCTGCTGCGCACCGTCGCCGGCAAGCCGTTCCTGCTCGATGCCCACCTCGACCGTTTTTTCCACGATTGCCGCCACCTGGCCATCGAGCCCCGTTGGGACCGCGGCCAGGTCGCCGCCACCATCCACGAATTGCTGCGGCGAAACCAGGTGAGCGACCACCCCCACCGGGCTTGGTGCGTGGTCACGCTGGCCACCCCGGGCCCCCTGGCTCACTACGGTTCTCGAGAGCCCGCCGGGTCCACGCTTATCATCCACGGCTACCCCCTGCCCCGCATGCGCTACGCCGCATGGTTCACGGAAGGCGCCCGGTTGGTCCCTTCCACTGTCCCGGCCGCCCTTCCCGGCCCGGTGGACTGCCGCCTCAAGCACCGCAGTCGCCTCCATTGGTGGCTGGCCGAGCAACAGACTGCCCGCGAATCGCCCGGTGCCCTGCCGGTGCTGCTCACCGCCGAGGGCGATGTCACCGAAACCGCGGTGGCCCACATCGCCTGCGTCACCTCCCGCCCAGGGGGAGATGTTTTGCTGTTGCCCCCGGAGGAAACGGTCCTGCAAGGGGTCAGCCTCAACCTCGCGCTCAAACTGGCCGAAAGAATCGGACTGCCTTTAGAGCGCGCCCCATTCGGCTGGCGAGATCTCCAGGGGGCCAAGGAAGTCTTCCTCACCGGCAGCGCCTTTGGCATCTGCGGGGTCAGCCAGGTGGGTCATCTCGGCCTTCCCTTCCCCGGCCCCTGGACCAGCCGCCTCCAGACCGCCTGGGCTGATTTCAGCGGTGAGCCGGTCGACGCGAGCTTCCGCTGAATCCGTAAGGGGCTCATCAACCCTTAATCCAGCTGGTTTTTCGACGGGCAAGAGATAAAGCTTTCAATATATTAAGCCTTTGAAAGTACTTGCCAACACACCTCTGCCCAGCCCTGGCCGTTCGGATCAACGGGGCCGGGTTGGAACTGGAGCGCAAAACCATGACCCGGCAGGCTTTTGATCAACGGCCAGCTTGATTGGTACCTACGGCCAAGGTAACTTATGGCAGCGTTCCTTCCTGACGCGAAAGATAGGATTTCCTCATTCCCTCCTTGGTTCCTGGACCCAGACATGCCCTCCCGTCTCACCCCACGCGCCCTCGTCTCGGCGTTGTTGTGCCTCCTATTCCTGGCAGCGATTCCCCAGGTCTCGTTCGGAAAGGAAGGCGCCTCCTCCGCCCCGGCCCCGGCCGCCCAAAAGCACAAGGGTGAGGCCGACCTGGAACTGCCCGATCTCAACAACTCCACCTTCTTCGGACTGGGCGGCAAGACCGTTCTGTACGGCGGTCTGGTGGTGTGCGTCGCCGGTCTGTTTTTCGGCATGGTGATCTACAAGGAACTCAAGAACCTCCCGGTTCATCCCAGCATGCTCGAGGTCTCCGAGCTGATCTACGAGACCTGCAAGACCTACCTCATCAACCAGGGCAAGTTCCTGGCCGTGCTGTGGGTCATCATCGCCGCCGTCATCGTCATGTATTTCGGCTGGCTGCTGAAAAGCTCCACCACCCAGGTTGCCATCATTGTGCTGTTCAGCGTGATCGGCATCCTGGGCAGCTACGGCGTCGCCTGGTTCGGCATCCGCGTCAACACCTTCGCCAACTCCCGCACCGCCTTCGCCAGCCTCAAGGGCCTGCCCTACCTCGTCTACGCCATCCCGCTGAAGGCTGGAATGAGCATCGGCATGATGCTCATCAGCGTCGAGTTGCTGCTGATGCTTTGCATCCTGCTGTTCCTCCCCCCCGAGTACGCCGGTTCCTGCTTCATCGGCTTTGCCGTGGGTGAGAGCCTCGGCGCAGCGGCTCTCCGCATCGCCGGCGGCATCTTCACCAAGATCGCCGACATCGGCTCCGACCTGATGAAAATCGTCTTCGACATCAAGGAAGACGACGCCCGCAACCCCGGCGTGGTGGCCGACTGCACCGGCGACAACGCCGGCGACTCCGTCGGCCCCAGCGCCGACGGCTTCGAGACCTACGGCGTCACGGGTGTGGCCCTCATCACCTTCATCCTGCTGGCCGTCACCGAGAAGACCGCCGGCCCCGAGTTCGCCAAGGTTCAGGTCCAGTTGCTGGTTTGGCTCTTCGTCATGCGCGTCATGATGATCATCGCCTCGGCCGGCTCCTACTTCATCAACGAGAAGCTCACCAGCGCCAAGTACGCCACGGCCCCCAAGATGGATTTCGAGATGCCGCTGACCCGCCTCGTGTGGATCACCAGCATCGTCTCCATCGCCCTCACTTATCTGGTGTCTTGGCTGGTCATTCCCAACCTAGGCA
>JAFMJU010000123.1 GCA_017853285.1 Gemmataceae bacterium | reverse complement strand
CAAACCACAGTCGGCTGGAATTGGAGGACAATCCAATCAGATTGCGGTCGGATGGTTTTTCAGCCTCATTTCCTGGCGCCAAAAGGCATCGCCGAAGTGACACTGCAGCCGAAGTTCCGCCCTGGATTGAGACAACTGTTTCCCTGGCTCCCAGCAAAAAACTTGAATTGAGCAGGCTAATGGACCCATCCCCGTGGATTGAACCGGTGGTGTCCACCGTTTGGATCGGTGGCATGCCTGGGACCATGGTCATTCCCGGGACCATAGTCCCAGGCACAGGCATTCCCCCCGTTCCGGAGGCCGCCGGTTTTTCGACTGCCGCCCTATCATTTTCCCCGGGGTAGCGGTCCAAACTTTCGAGGCGAAAACCTGTGCGATGGGGACCAAAGAGACAGTTTTCACAACGAATTTCCCGGTAATAACCCCTGGCCAGAATCGCGTCTTGGCCACCATAGGCCGATGAAAACAGTTTGATCGAATCCGGAACCACATCCGACGCAACCGAACTTTCCTTGAAACCCAAAAAAACAGAGTCCCGCACCAGCACAGCCGGCGCGATTCCCTGGCAATTGATTGCCAGCGAGGAAACCCTGCGTCGGTCATCCATGACTGACCCGCACTGCAGAAACTCGCACCTTTCCAGAGTCAAGGCGGAGAGGCGATTTCCCCTGGCCTCCAAAGCGCGGAACTCATTCGCCGATTCCCTCGCATCCAGAATGAAGCGAACACCATCAATTTGGACAGTTTCCGCGTCCAAGGCCACCATCGCCCAGGGACCGGACAACACTCTGCCATCAAAATGGAGCCGGATTGTCACCCGCCGGCCCGGATGGGCGGAACGGATCACCACATTTTTGCCACTGACCAGCAAACCCGCATCGGGTTTGTCACGCAAATCACTCAAATCGAGATCGCCATGCAGGACGATTTCAAGTTTGTCTTTCCCGGCATTGGCTTCCAGCCAATCCACCAGTTCCAGCGCGGTTGAATCCTTGCCGTCAAACAGCGAAAGTGCTTCCCCTTTTTGTTGGGTGTCATCCTTTGATTTTGCACCCCCAGGAACCCCCGCCGACCCTTTGCCAGCCGGCGACTTTGCCGCCTGCCGCGAGTTTTCCATTCCGGCCGGGGTCCAATCAGAAAGGTAAATCCCAAGTCCGCCGAACAACAAAACCAAGAGTATCGCAATCAATGAGGCCTGGCGTAGCGGTTGATGTCGTTTTGATTTTTCAGGCAGCCGATTGAGCTCGATATGAAGTGACCGGGCCAACGTTTCGATCGCCCGAACCAAATCCGCAGGGCTCGCAAACCTGTTTTCTGGCTTCTTCTCCAGCATGCGATCCAACAAGCCAACCGCGGCCGACGGGATTTCCGGAACGATTCGCCTCGGGTCCACGGGTTTGGATTGCTGGTGGAAGGCCAGTTTAACCGCGGCACTTCCATCGGGCACCGGAGAACGGCCCGTGAGCATGTGGTAAAAGGTGCAACCCAAGGAATAAATATCGCTGCGGGAATCCGCCTTTCTGGGATCCAGTGCCTGCTCAGGGGCCAGGTAATCAAAAGTTCCCAGGGTGGCCCCGTAACGGGTCAACGCCTCCTCGGCGGGGGCTGCCAGGCTTTTGGCCAGCCCCAAATCGACCAACTTCACCTTACCCCCGTTGGTCACCAGCAAATTGGAGGGTTTGATATCCCGGTGGACCACACCCTTGGAAGCGGCATGATCCAAGCCCAAGGCCGCCTGATAGATGTAGGGAAGGGCCAGGGCCAAAGGCAGGCGACCCTGACGGTCTATCACCGATTTAAATGTTTCCCCTTCGACATATTCCAAAGCCAGGAAATGCAATCCCTGATCCTGGCCGGAAGAATAAACCCGGGCAATGTTCTCGTGGTCAAGTTTCGCGCCGTTTTTTGCCTCCTGATGGAAACGATCCAAGGTATCGCGGTCCTTGGCGTTTTCCGGAGGAAGGACTTTCAGGGCAACCAATCGATCCAATTGGGTGTCCCTGGCCAGAAGGACAGCAGCCATGCCGCCCATTCCCAATTGGCGGATTAACTCGTAGTGGCCAAGTTTTAAGCCGCAAACATCCTCAGGCAGGTGACAAGGAGGACTTGCCACATTTCCACCCATCACAGTGGCCGTGCCATCCGGATCGTTTGGCCTCGACTGCTGCCCGGATAGGGACGAACCCACACCGCTTGGAAACAAGCGATGGGACGATCCTCCAGCGTTTGGCGCCTCAGGCGAACCCATGCCTTACCCTTGGGCGAAAGGCAGTAACATCCCTGCACAAACAGGCATCCATGCCACCAATCATCAAGAAAGGTGTATCAATTACTATATCAAGATTAGAGTATCAGCGTCAACTTTGACAAGTATTCATAAGACTGTTCTGGATTCGATTTGGAAACATTTCCAAGCCCCGAATCCCCCCCATCATTCCCACGCCCTGAACCCCTCCACATGGCGAGCCAGCATTTCCGCCACTCGGTTGTGGGGAAAATCGGACGGAGATTGAAACGACAGGTGAATCGACTGCCCGTTTGCCCCTTCCTTCAACCGCCTTTCTGAGCCGATACCCGAGAATTGGGCAAGGTTAAAGCCACCAGCGGGTCCGATGAGCTTTAATTCCAAACTCTCCGACTCCTTGGTTCGCAACGAGGCCCAGATCCGCCCGCCTTCTGATAGGCGAATGTTGACAACATCCCGCTTGTCGAATTCCCATACTGCCGCGGGAACCAGTTTTCGAACCAGACTGACCAACTCCTGCAACAGGGCCCCATCCCATTTCCGCCCCTTACCCACCGGAAAGCCTTTTTCGGAAAAATGCCATTTGTCCCTCAACAACTGCCAAGGCATGAACTCGCCGGCAGACTCGCTCATTTTGGCCAACTGGGACTGGTGCGAGGCGGCCGCCACCTTCAGGAACTTCCGAAATGCCGGAGTTTTCACCTCGGTGAGGTAATGGGCAAGGACCGTGACCACCTGCCAAGGCTGTTTTTTCAGGTTGCCAACCCGAACCCTCGGCTCAGATCCATAAACCTGCAATCCCTCCGTTTTGTCCAGAGGCCTGATGCCCAACAGTTCCTCCAGTTCGTCCTGGTCGAACGTCCCCCTACCCACACGGAATACAAGGCGAACAAGCCATTCCATCCCGGTCATTGCGTGAATGAACCACGTGGCCGGTTTTTTTACCCGGGAAGAAACCACCTCCACCACTGAGCGGTTATCCCAGACAAAAGGGGCAAAACCCTGGATATCCCCTATTTCCTCCTCCAGCCAACGGAGGATTTTCCCGTCCCAGCGGCATCCTTTACCCTCGGGCGTCAACCGTGATTCACAATGCCAAGCCCTGCCATTTTCCTCCCATGGCAACTTTCCATCAACGAAATCCCTCTCCACTTCTGGTTCCCTGGCCGATTCCCGGACGGACTCTTCAGGGACAAACCGAACCCTTTCGACTGGCGGGCTTTCCCTGAGGACACGATCCAGGAAAGCCGATGTCGGAGTGGCATTATCCACAAATCCAGAACCGGTCCCATCGAAACTCTCCCAAATCCCGGCGGCCAACGCCTCGGGTCGCCCCTGGCCGACAATTTTTCCGCCACCCCGTCCCGCCTCCGGCCCCAATTCCAAAACCCAATCCGCGTTTTTTACCACTTCCAGATTGTGCTCCACCACAACGAGGGTGTTGCCCTGGTCCGCCAGTCGGTGGAGAACCTCCACCAGTTTGGCCACATCCTCGAAATGCAAGCCGGTTGTCGGCTCGTCCAGGATATAAAGGGTGCGGCCGGTAGACGGCCTCGCCAACTCCGCCGCCAGCTTCACCCGCTGGGCCTCACCGCCCGAAAGGGTGGGCGCCGACTGCCCTAGCCGCATGTAACCCAAACCCACCTCGTCAAGCCTGGCCAACAGGTGCCGGATCTTCGGAAAATTACCGAAGAAATCGAGGGCCTCAGAAATCCGCATCTCCAGAACATCAGCTATGCTTTTGCCCTTGAATTTGACATCAAGGGTTTCAAGGCTGTATCGCTTGCCCCGGCAAGATTCACATGTGATCCAAACATCGGGCAAAAAGTGCATCTCTATCCTGCGTTGGCCATTTCCCTCGCAGGATTCGCATCTTCCCCCGGGACGATTGAAACTGAAACGCCCGGGCTGCCAGCCCCTGATTTTAGAATCAGGCAAGCGCGAGTACAGCTCGCGGACCAGATCAAAAAGCCCGGTGTATGTCGCCGGATTTGAAAGAGGCGAGGTACCGATGGGCTCCTGCCCCACATCAATCACCTTGTCCACCAGACCGATCCCGTCGATGCCATCGACCCTGACGGCCTGGCCCCGAACCCCGTGGAGACTTTTCAGAAGCGTGTCCCGCAACACATCGTTGACCAGGGAGCTTTTCCCTGAGCCGCTTACCCCGGTGACCGCGACGAGGCATCCCAATGGAATGGAAACACTCACATCCGCCAGGTTATTCTGGCGCGCGCCCCTGATCGACAACCTTGGCACCTGTGCATCAGCAGCCCGGAAACCAATGGGATTCTTCCCAAAGATTCTCCTGTTTTTCGGGTAGGAGATTGACTTTTTCCCCGCAAGATATTGCCCCGTCAATGATTTCCCATCCCGGGCCAGGCGGGGCAGGGGCCCCGCGGCGGTTACCCGCCCGCCCTGATCACCCGCCCCGGGACCGAAATCAACCATATGGTCGGCCCATTCAAGAACCTCCCGCTCGTGCTCCACCATGAGCAATGTGTTGCCCAAGTCGCGAAGCTTGTCGAGCGCCGAAAGGAGACGCCGATTGTCCCTGGGGTGCAGACCGATCGTCGGCTCGTCCAGGACATACAACACCCCGGTCAGGCCGCTCCCGATTTGGCTTGCCAGCCGGATACGCTGGGCCTCACCCCCGGAAAGGGTTGGGGTGGATCTGTCGAGGGTGAGGTATCCCAAGCCCACTTCAACCAGGAAACCCAACCTTTCCCGAACCTCCCGAACCAGTTCGGACGCCACCGCCCCCCGATTTCCCGAGAAGTCAAACGCCTTGATCCTGGCCAAAGAATCCTCAAGAGAAAGCGCCTGGAAACGCGCCAGCGTCATTGGAACGCCATCGGCTTCGAACCGCAGGTGGAACGCACATGATTCCGGCCGAGTTCTTGCCCCACCGCATCCGCTGCAGGGAACCTCGCCAACCAGCGACTCAAGGCGTTCACGCAGGGCGGGACTGGATTTGGCAGCTTCCTGCAAGGCGGGAAATATTCCGCGGTATTGGACCTCGTACCCTGGCCGCTGGCCCGCTTCCGGGAGTGACAACCACTGGCCATCACCGGCGCCGTGCAAAATCAACTTTTTTGTCGATTCACCCAGAGACTCCCAGGTTTGGTCCAAACCCGAACGCCCATGTGCCAGCAAGGCAGACGCTATTTCACCGAATGGGGATGTCCCCGACAGGGATGGCCATCCAGCCAAGGCGCCTGACCTGAGGGAAAGGCTTTCATCGCGGATCACCAAAGTCGCCTGGGTTCCCCGTTGCACGCCCAATCCCTCGCAACTGGGGCACCATCCCAGCGGGCTGTTGAATGAAAAATGGTGGGGTTCCAGCCTTTCGTAACCGCGCCCGCATCCATGGCATGACAAAAGCCGACTGTAGGTTTCAACCTGCCAGTCCTTTTCATCACGTTGCGAATCGACACAGGCCACCCGCATAACCCCCTTGCCCAAGGAAAGGGCTTTTTCAACCCCGTCCGCCAAACGGGTTCGCTGGCCGGATTTGATCACCAAACGGTCGACCACAACCTCAAGGGAAATTTTTCTCCGATGATCCAGGCCCCCGATTTTGTCCAGCTCCTGGGAAGCACCATCGACTCGCACCCGGGCATAACCATCCCGGCGCAATCCCTCCAGCAGATCCACGAATGATTCCTGGCCCCTTCTTTGGACCGGTGCGAGCAAATAAACCCTTGTCCCCTCGGGAAGGCCCTGGACCCTCTCGATGATCTCATCGGCGGACTGGGCCCCGACAGGGACACCGCAGTCCACGCAATAGGGTGTCCCCAATCTGGCGTACAAAACCCGCAGGTAATCGTGAATTTCAGTCACCGTTCCGACAGTGGAACGAGGGGACTTGCTCGCGGTTTTCTGCTCGATACAAATGGCGGGGCTTAGGCCGGTGATTTGCTCAACCCTGGGCTTTTCCACCTGGCCGAGAAACTGCCTGGCGTAGGAAGAAAGCGACTCCACATAACGGCGCTGCCCTTCCGCGTAGATTGTGTCGATGGCCATGCTGGTTTTGCCCGACCCGCTCGGCCCGCAAAAGACCGTGCTTTTGCCCCTCGGAATCTCAAGCGAAACATGGCGCAAATTGTGCTGACTTGCCCCCTGGACTGTGATCTGCCGGATGAGCCCCTGGCCACTTTTCGTCAACTTTGCCCCGGTCACCCTGCTTTTGAAAGAGTTACCGGATGCATTTCGCCCGCTCCTCCTCAGAACCTTGGCCAACGCGACTCCCGTGTGGGAGGCATGGCATGCGGCCACCTCCTCCGGAGTTCCAGCCACGATCAGGCTCCCGCCCCTGGCCCCGCCCTCTGGGCCCAGGTCGATCACCCAATCCGCGGTCTTGACCACATCCAGGTTGTGCTCGATGACGACGACGGTATTGCCCTTGTCCACAAAACCATGGAGGACCTCGAGCAGTTTGCGCACGTCCTCGAAATGCAAACCGGTTGTCGGCTCATCCAGGATGTACAAAGACCCGCCGTCACCGCGCTTGCACAATTCCTTGGCAAGCTTGACCCTTTGCGCTTCCCCGCCTGAAAGGGTGGGGGCGGATTGGCCCAGCTTGATGTAATCGAGACCCACAGCCTGAAGAGTTTCCAGCATCCCGCGTATTTTCGGCACCGATTCAAAATGCGCCAAAGCGGTGGCGACATCCATGTCCAGCACTTCCTGGATGCTTTTACCCCGGTGTTTCACCTGCAAGGTTTCGTGGTTGAAACGCAAGCCGTCACAGACCGGGCATTTCACCCAAACATCGGCGAGAAAATCCATTTCCAGCCTGGTGGATCCATTCCCCTCGCAAGATTCGCACCGACCGCCCGGTCGGTTGAAACTGAATCTCCCCGGCCCAAAGCCCCTGGTCTTTGCGTCGGGCATGAGGGCGAAAAGAGCCCTGATCTCATCAAACACCTTGATGTAGGTGGCGGGATTGGACCGGGGAGTCCTTCCAATAGGCGCCTGGTCTATGCAAATCAGGCGGGACAGTTCCCCGACACCCTCGATCCGGTCATGGTCACCGATTTTATTGGCGGGCGAGACCTCCTCCCCGGACTCATCGATTTCCTGCCCACCCTTCAACAGGGCCCTCACACCAGGCGCAAGGATGTCATTGACCAGGCTACTTTTTCCTGATCCGCTAGCCCCGGTCACACAGACCAGCCTGCCCAGGGGAAAATCGACATCCAAACCACGCAGGTTATGGTGACGGGCTCCCACCACCCGCAATTGTTTACCGGTGCCATTCCTCCTTCGTGTTGGAACAGGGATGCAACGGGTTCCAGCCAGATAATTTCCAGTGATGCTTTCTGGACATGATTTGACCTTTTCCAGGTCCCCGGCAGCCACGACCCGGCCACCTAACACCCCGGGGCCTGGACCAAAATCCACCACCCAGTCTGCGGCAAGCAGGGTATCCTCATCATGCTCGACCACGATGACCGTATTGCCCATTTCCTTCAAGCGAACCAGACTTTTGATCAAGCGCTCGTTATCCCTGGGATGCAGCCCAATGCTCGGCTCATCCAGGATGTAAAGGACGCCCACCAAGCCGCAGCCAATTTGGCTTGCCAGTCGAATGCGTTGGGCCTCGCCACCGGAAAGGGTAGGGGCCTGCCTTTCCAGGGTCAGGTAGTCCAGACCGACATCCAGGAGGAACTTGACCCTGCCCCGAATCTCTTTCAAAACTTCTTCGGCTATCAACGCTTGCGTCTGGTCAAGCGACTTTTCCAAGGCCCCCTCGGCGGGGGCCAACCATTCAGCCAGTTCATCAATGGGCAGGCGCTCCACCTCCACCAGCGTTTTACCGGCAACGCGCACCGACCGGGCCTGGGGATTCAACCTGGCGCCTTCACACTGCGGGCACTGCATGGTGCGCATATACTTTTCGAGCTGGGCCCTGCGGGGTCCGGCGGCGGCCTTGCGGAAACTTGCCATCAACTGGGGAACAATTCCCTCCCAAGTGCCACCATGCTTCCAAACCCCGCCCCCTCGCTGCTTCCATTCAAAAGTGATGTGGGTCCCACCCGCGCCATCCAGTAGCCAAGACCGGTGCTGCCGGGGCAACTGCTTCCACGGCTTTTTCAGGTCAATTCCCAGCGATTTGGCTACCCCCTCAAAGATGTGTTTCCGCCACCTGCCCATCCCGGTCATCCTGCCGACCAATGGCAAGGCCCCGGCATGGAAACTGATCGAATCATCCGGAACCAGCAGGGCCGGATCAAAGGTGTGCAAGGTACCAAGGCCGTCGCACGATTTGCACATTCCGGCCGGGCTATTGAAGCTGAATAGCTGGGGTGTTGACTCTGTGAAACTCAGTTCACAAGTGGTGCAGGCGTAACGGGAGTTGAACAGGCGGTCTGTAAAATCGCCGGCTTCCTCAACGGCAGGCCTTCTCGTGGAATTGGATACCGAAACGACCATTTCGCCATTCGCGAGGTTTAGCGCCGACTCAATCGCCTCGGAAATCCGGCCCCGGGCATCCGGACCCACCTTCAACCGATCCACCACAACCTCGATTGTGTGCTTGATTTTCCTGTCCAGATTCAATTCAGCATCCAATTGAACGATCGCACCATCGACCCGTGCGCGCAAAAAACCCTTCTTTCTCAAGCCCTCAAAAAGATCCTTGAATTCCCCTTTCTGTCCCCTCACCACCGGTGCCAGAAAATACGCGGCCGCACCGGCCTCCAGCGCCAGGACGCTTTCAAGGATCTGCTCACGCCCCTGGGCCCTGATGGCCTTCCCACAACCGGGGCAATGGCCGGTGCCCACCCGGGCATAAAGCACCCTCAGAAAGTCATGGATTTCGGTGATGGTCCCCACGGTGGAGCGGGGGTTCCTGCCGGCGGTTTTCTGCTGGATACTGATGGAGGGACTGAGACCGCCCAGGTACTCGACATCAGGCTTTGAAAGCTGCCCCAAAAACTGCCTGGCGTAGCTTGACAACGATTCGATGTAGCGGCGCTGCCCCTCGGCGTAGAGGGTGTCGAACGCCAGGGATGATTTACCCGACCCTGAAACCCCGGAAAAAACGACCAATTTGTTTTTCGGGATCACCAAATCGACATCCCGCAAATTGTGTTCCCTGGCCCCCCGAACCACAATCAGATCGTTCAATTCCTTCCGCAATGAACACCCTCCGTGAAATTGTCAATATAAAATAATATTTTTTTATATCACGGGTAATTTCCATTACCCGCCGATTGCCAAAACTCCAAATGAAACCGTAATCTATTGATATGCCTGACTGATTTTCTGGAACCAAATTTGATTCCCTCACCTCTCAATCATTTGGAAGGAGGAATGGCTGATGGCCCGGAATTCCTCCCCGG
>JAFMJU010000122.1 GCA_017853285.1 Gemmataceae bacterium | reverse complement strand
CAAGCTTGGTACCGGGTGTATCCGCCGGGAAGGTTTCACGCCATGGTCGGACATTTGCGGGAACCGGTCGCCCTCTTCCTGGGAGACCGTGCAGACCTGAAGGCGGGAATGGAGCAGGCTTCCAAACGATGCAACCAGCTTTTGGGCCGTTTTGAAAAGGATGGCGTCATCCGTTACCGGGGCAATCATCCCGCGGAACTGGCCCGCACCCAACCCTCACTCGAAGCAAATGGTCTTGCCGCAAGGGTGGTGGTGGACCTCCTTCAGGCCGCATCCGCCAGCGGTGAAACGGCCCTTTTGGAAAAGGCACTAACCAAGGTCGAGTCCCTGGGCAGGTACAGAAATACGGTTCCCCGGGGTGCCCAGACCTGGGAGGTGCCTCTGCACACGCCGGACCTCCTGGCCTCCGCCCATATGGTGGAGGCCTACCGCCTGGCCTTTGAATTGACCGGGAACCGTCAGCACCTGAATCAGGCCATGGAATGGGCCTGGACGGGAATCCCATTTATTTATTTGCGAAATCCAGCCGGGGGCCCGGTTGGCGAATACGCGACTATCGCTGTGCTGGGAGCCACCCACTACGAGGCACCGGTCTGGATCGGTCTGCCGGTTCAGTGGTGCGGGCTTGTCTATGCCGATGCCATCGCCCGGTTGGCCCGGCACGATCCCTCCGGGCCCTGGAACCAAATAGCCAGTGGTATCACGCTATCGGCGATGCGACAGGTTTACCCGAAAGGAACTGCCCGGCAGGGTTTGCTGCCGGATTCGTTTTCACTGCGATCGCAAATACGCAACCCGGCAGACATCAACCCGGGCACCTTGCAACCTCTGGCCATGCGTCTTCTGGCAGACACCTGGACCTACGACACCATTGGGGTGCCCGGAACCGCAGGTAGGGCATGGCTGGTGGGCCCCGGAAAATTTCAGGCCTCAGGATCTCTGGATAACAAACTCGAAATAACCTTCTCCCCGTGGCGAAAGGCCAAACCATCGCTGGTTTTATTTGGAGGTGAGGGCTGGAAAGACCTAAACATTCAAGCCTCGTCGGAATCCCAAGGCCCGGGAGTCATTCCTGGCTCGGAAAGTCGGGCTGCCGAGGTGACCGGAGCAACACGGTGGCAACTCACCCGCCGGGCACCAAATTGAATCCGCGCGAGGCACCTTACCTCCAGCCCGGGTAAACAGAACGGTTTTCAGTCCCGTACATTGAAGAAAGCCACGAAAGGCCCCTGGAGCTGACCTGTCCCATCACAAGAGGGGGTTTTGCCTATGTCTTCCCAATCCATCAGCGCCTTTGGGAAAGCCCGAGCCACCGTACCGGGCTCGCCCCTGAAACCGGAAAACCTTGCCGCCATCGATGGTTATTGGCGCGCCTGCAATTATTTGGCCCTGGGAATGACTTACCTGAAGTCCAACCCGCTGCTCCGTGAACCACTCCAGCCCGACCATGTGAAGGACCGGTTGTTGGGCCACTGGGGCGCAAGCCCCGGGCTGGCTTTCGCCTACACGCATTTGAGCCGCGCCATACGAGAACACGACCTCAATGTGGTGTTCATGGCCGGCCCCGGCCATGGCGCTCCCGGAGTTTTGGCCCCCTGTTACCTCGAAGGCTCCTACAGCGATGTGTACCCAGACTGTGCCGAAAACGAGGCCGGCATGGGGCGTTTCTTCAAGCAGTTTTCTTTTCCAGGTGGCATCGGCAGCCACTGCACCCCCGAAACTCCAGGCAGCATCCACGAGGGGGGCGAATTGGGCTATGTGCTTTCCCATGCGTGCGGGGCGGCCTTCGACAACCCTGACCTGATCGTGGCCGCCATGGTGGGAGATGGGGAGGCAGAAACAGGCCCCCTGGCCACCAGTTGGCACATCAACAAATTCATCAACCCGATTCGCGACGGGGCCGTGCTGCCCATATTGCACCTGAATGGATACAAGATCAACAACCCCACCATTTGGGCCCGCGTCCCGCGCGAGGAAATCGAGGCGTTTTTCCAGGGCACAGGATGGACCCCTTATTTTGTTGAGGGCTCCGAGCCCGAATCGATGCACCAGGCGATGGCCGCCACAATCGACCGGTGCGTGGCGGATATCCAGGAGGCCCAGCGCCACGCCCGCCAATCCGGCAAGGCGGTCCGTCCGCGATGGCCGATGATCGTCCTGCGCACTCCCAAGGGCTGGACCAGTCCCAAGGAGGTGGGCGGGCACAAACTGGAGGGGAGCTGGCGCGCCCACCAGGTACCGCTGGCCAATGTGAAGAAGGATCCCCAGCGGCTGAAACTCCTCGAGGAATGGATGCGGGGTTACAAGCCCCAGGAACTTTTCGACGAAAACGGCACCCTCAAACCCGAATACAAATCGGTCGCCCCGAAAGGCAACCGGCGGATTGGCTCAAACCCGCATGCCAACGGCGGCCAGTTGAAAAAAGCCCTCCACCTTCCGGACTTCCGCGCCTATGGCGTCATCCTCGACAAGATGGGTTCAACCGAGGTAGAAAACTGCCGCCCGCTGGGCATGTTCCTGCGGGATGTGATGAAGGCCAACATGGCCAATTTCCGCTTGTTCGGCCCTGACGAAAACACATCCAACAAGCTGGACCCCGTATATGAGGTGTCCAAGAAGATGTGGCTGGACGCATACCTCCCCGAAGACGCCGATGGTGCTGAACTCGCCACCGATGGCCGGGTCATCGAGATGCTCAGCGAGCACACCCTCGAGGGCATGCTGGAGGGGTACCTGCTCACCGGCCGGCATGGATTCCTCAGCACCTACGAGGCCTTCGCCCATGTGATTGACTCCATGTTCAACCAGCACGCCAAATGGCTGACCATCTGCAACAACCTGCCCTGGCGCGTCAACATCGCCTCGTTGAACCTGCTGATCACCAGCACCGTCTGGCGGCAAGACCACAACGGTTTCACGCACCAGGATCCAGGCTTCCTGGATGTGGTGGTGAACAAGAGCGCGGCGGTCACGCGCATCTACCTGCCGCCGGATGTGAACTCGCTCCTGTGTATCGCCAGCCACTGCCTTCGGACCGAGAACTACATCAATGTCATCGTCTCGGACAAGCAGAACCATCTGCAGTACCTCACCATGGATGAGGCGATCATCCACTGCACCAAGGGGATCGGCATCTGGCCCAAGGCCTGCACCGACGAGGGTGTGGAACCGGATGTGGTCGTGGCCAGTGCCGGAGATATTCCAACCAAGGAGGCACTGGCCGCCATCGACATGCTGCGCCAGGAATTCCACGACCTGAAGATACGGTTCATCAATGTGGTCGACCTCTTCAAGCTGCAGTGCAGTTCCGAACACCCCCACGGCCTGACCGACCGGGACTTCGACAGCCTTTTCACAGTGGACAGGCCGATCATCTTCGCCTTCCACGGCTATCCCTGGCTGATCCACCGCCTCACTTACAAGCGGACCAACCACAACAACCTCCATGTGCGGGGATACAAGGAAAAGGGAAATATCAATACACCCCTTGAGCTGGCCATCCAGAACGAGATTGACCGCTTCACCCTGGCCATCGATGTGATCAACCGTGTCCCGCGTTTGAGGGTTGCCGGGGCACATGCCAAGGAAAAATTCCGCAACGAGCAGATCTCCTGCAGGAACCACGCCCACGAACACGGCGTGGACAAACCCGCCGCCGCCGACTGGCGTTGGCCCTACTGATATCCTTCTCGGAAATGGGTTGTCATTTTGGCTTTTCGGGCGCGCTGGTGGTCATTTTTACCGCCCAGTTCGTCTCGCCTTTTTGGGGGCTACCACGGCGGTTTCCGCCTGGAAAGCCAGCCAAAATGACCTTTACCCACCTCGGCAAACCAGCCCGCCCCACTCCGGCCCTTGAAAACCTGTTTTTGGAATCCAAACGGCCTTTAGCCCCCACCCGAAATAACTCCAGGTAATCAACCCGGAACGCTCCAAACCGGATAAGATACGGTTCCCACCCACCCGTATCAGGGCGCGGAGTTTTTTCCCATGATCGGCTTCCTTGTCCCGTTGGTTTTTCCTTGGCTTTTGGCGGGCAACGAGACCGCACCCGGCGCGCCAGTTGATTTCAATCGGGAAATCCGCCCGCTGCTAGTGGAGCACTGCCTGGCCTGCCACGGCCCCGATGAAAAGTCCCGCAAGGCCGACCTTCGCCTCGACGGGTTGAACCTTTCCGCACTGCAAACCGACTCGGGCAGATTGATTGTCCCGGGCAAGCCGGATGAAAGTGAATTGGTCCTCCGCTTGACCCATGCGGATCCGGCCAAGCTGATGCCCCCGCCCAAATTCGCAAAGCCGCTCAACCCGAAACAAATCAATCTGCTGAGGGCCTGGATCGTTCAGGGTGCCAAAACTTCCGCACACTGGGCATTCGTTCCACCGGTACGGCCAGGAATTCCGCCGGTGAATAATCAGGCTTGGGTTCGCAATCCCATCGACGCGTTCATCCTGGCCAAGCTGGAAGCCTCGGGTTTATCTCCGGAGCCGGAAGCCAATCGGGCCAGGCTTTTGCGACGGGTCAGCCTTGATTTGACGGGTCTGCCCCCGACGCCTTTGGAAACGGCGGCTTTTGAACGAGATTCCTCCCCAGAGGCCTACGAGAGGGCGGTGGACCGCTTGCTGGCCTCGCCGCGTCACGGGGAGCGGATGGCATTGGAGTGGCTGGATATGGCGCGGTTCGCCGACAGCAACGGCTTTCAGGTGGATTCAAGCCGGTCGATGTGGCCCTGGCGCGATTGGGTCATCAATGCCTACAACCGCAACCTGCCATTTGACCAGTTCACCATCGAGCAAATCGCCGGTGACATGCTGCCCACCCCCAACCAGGACCAACTCATCGCCACCGGCTTCCAACGGAACCATCGCCTGAATGGCGAGGGCGGACTTATCGCCGAGGAATGGCGTGTGGAAACGGTGATAGACCGCGTGGAATCCACAAGCCTGGCTTGGATGGGAATCACCGCGGGATGCGCCCGCTGCCACGACCACAAATACGACCCACTCAGTCAGAAGGAGTTCTACCAGCTCTTCGCGCTGTTCAACAATGTGCCCGAAAGTGGCACGCTGCAGGAAAACCGAAAGGGCGGAAATACCGACCCGGCCATCGAGGTCACCACACCCAAGGCTTTGGCCGAAATCAAGGAGCTTGAGGCACGGGTTGAATCCGCCAAATCCAAAGTGCGGGAGGAGGAGCAAAAGGCCGCGAACCAGGTGGCCCCCTGGGCGGAAGACCAGGCTTCCCGCCTGGGAAAAACCCACTGGAAGCCTTTTGAAACCAGCGCCGTTACCGGGCAGGCAGGCACCCGTTACACCCGCCAACCGGATGGATCCTGGTTGGCGCAAGGCCCCAACCCCAACCATGAGACCACGGTGGCCAAGGCCTCTTTTTCAGGAACACTCAGCGCGCTGCGGCTGGTCTGCCTGCCGGATGAATCACTGCCCGGCCAAAGCGTGGGCCGGTTCTCCAACGGCAACTTTGTGCTCACACGGCTGGAGGCGGTTTTGACATTTCCCGAAGGTGGAAAAACCACCCGGCTGCAATTCGCACAAGCCTTGGCGGACTATTCCCAACCGGGTTGGCCTATCGAGGCGACAGTGGGAAAGGATGCCTCCAAGGGCTGGGCGGTGGACGGGCCAACCAGGAAAAAACCCCTGGAAGCCATTTTCAAACTGGCAGAACCGGCGCAAGCGCCGCCTGGCAGCACCCTGGAAATCCGTCTGGTCCAGGCAACGCTTGGCGGCCACAACATCGGGCGTTTCCGCCTGGCGTTGACCGACCTTGCACCCGGGGCGGTGAACCTGGGCGAGGCCGGTCCTTCCCCCGAACTGGCCGCGGCATTGAAAACCCCCGCGGACAAAAGGACTGAAGCCCAACGCAAACTGTTGCTTGACCAATACCTGGCCACGGCTCCCGGGGCGCTGGGGCAAGCCAAAAATGAACTCATGAAATCGCAGCAGGCACTCAAGGCCCTGAAGGACAGCCTTCCCACAGCCATGGTGATGAAGGAGGGGCCACCCCGCAAAGCCAACCTCCTCATCCGGGGCCAGTACGACCGCAAAGGCGAGGAGGTATCCGCGGGATTCCCATCCATGCTGCCTCCACCACCGGCGGGAAGCAAAGCGGATCGCCTCACCCTGGCTAAATGGCTTGTCAGCCCCTCCCACCCGCTCACCGCCAGGGTCTGGGTGAACCGCGCCTGGGAACGGTATTTCGGAGCCGGGCTTTGCAAGACCACAGACAATTTTGGAACCCAGGCCGAGTTCCCCTCCCATCCCGAACTGCTCGATTGGCTGGCCACTGAATTCGTGGACCGGCAATGGGACATGAAAGCCATGGCGCGACTCATCGTCACCAGCGCCACCTACCGGCAGGACTCGAGGATTTCCCCTGAAAAACTGAAGGCCGACCCGCAAAACCGCCTTCTGGCTCGGGGAGCCCGCTTCCGGTTGCCTGGTGAAATCATTCGAGACCAGGCACTTTTTGTCAGCGGCCTGCTTGCGGACAAAGTGGGCGGCCCTTCCGTGCGCCCCTACATGCCAGCCGGGGTCTGGGACGAAACCAGCGTCTACGGCGACCTGCGCAATTATAAAAACGATACAGGCGAAGGCCTTTACCGCAAAAGCATCTACACCGTCTGGAAACGGACCGCAGCGCCACCCACCATGATTCTTTTCGATGCTCCCAACCGTGAAACGTGCCTGGTACGAAGGGGGCGCACCAATACCCCGCTTCAAGCCCTGGCCCTGTTGAACGAGATAACTTATGTGGAGGCCGCCCGCAAACTGGGTGAGCGCATGCTGCTGGAGGGTGGTCAGGATGCCACCAGCCGACTGCGACATGGCTTCCACCTGGCCATTGGCCGCTCCCCTTCCCCGGCCGAATTGGAAATCCTGCGGCAGGGGATCGACCGGGACCGGCAGCGGTTCGCCATGGATACTGCTGGCGCCGAAAAACTGATCGCGCTGGGCGAGGCAAAACCAAAGCCCGGCCTACCCCCGGTTGACCTGGCCGCCTACACCCTGGCAGCGAATGTGCTGCTCAATCTCGACGAATGCGTGACACGGGAGTGAACCAGACCATGCTTCCCAATCCCTCAACGGCGTTGGTGGATCGTCTCAACCGCAGGGTTTTTCTCGGCGCCGGCTTGGCCGGCATGCTGGGGACCACGGCCACAGGCCGTTTGCGGGCCGAGGAAACCGGCACCGTCTGGCATCTTCCAGGCATACCGAAGGCGAAGCGGGTGATCTACCTGTTTCAGTCAGGCGCGCCCTCGCAGATGGACCTGTTTGATCCCAAGCCGCAGATGGAAAAGCGCCGCGGCGAGGATCTGCCAGAGAGCATCCGCAAGGGGCAGCGGCTCACCACCATGACCAGCGGCCAATCGAAGTTTCCGGTGGCCCCCTCGGTCTTCAAATTCAAACAGCATGGCGATTCGGGCCTGTGGCTGAGTGATGCCTGGCGGTACCTGCCCCGTGTGGCGGATGACTTGTGCATGATCCGCACCGTCCACACCGAGGCGATCAACCACGACCCCGCCATCACCTTCATGCAGACCGGTAATCAATTGCCCGGCAGGCCAAGTATCGGCGCATGGGTCAGCTACGGGTTGGGAAGTCCCAACAAGGACCTCCCCAGTTATGTGGTGCTCACCAGCTTCGGCAGCGGACGACCGGATGACCAACCGCTCTACGACCGTTTGTGGAGCGCAGGCTTCCTGCCAGGCAAGCACCAGGGCGTGAAGTTCCGCAACAAGGGGGACGCGGTGCTGTACCTCACCGATCCCCCGGGAGTGGACCGCGCCACCCGCCGTTCCACACTCGACCGCCTGGCCGCCCTGAATGGCATGCACCACCAGGCGCTGGGTGACCCGGAGACGGAGACCCGCGTGAGCCAGTACGAGATGGCCTTCCGCATGCAGGCCAGCGTCCCGGACCTGTTGAATGTGCGAGGCGAAAGCAGGGAAACTTTGGACCTGTATGGGCCCGATGTCACCCGCCCGGGCAGCTACGCCGCCAACTGCCTGCTGGCCCGCCGCCTGGCAGAGCGCGATGTGCGGTTCATCCAGCTATTCCACATGGGCTGGGACCACCATGGCAACCTGCCCGCCGCCCTGCGCGGCCAGTGCAAGGACACCGATCAGGCCACCACCGCCCTTCTGGTCGACCTGAAACGACGGGGCCTGCTGGAGGACACGCTGGTGGTTTGGGGAGGCGAGTTCGGCCGCACCATCTATTCCCAGGGCGGCCTTTCCGAAACCAATTACGGGCGCGACCATCATCCGCGCTGTTTCAGCATGTTCCTGGCTGGGGCCGGCGTGCGAAAAGGACTCACCCATGGGGAGACCGACGACTACTGTTACAACATCGTCAGGGATGGCGTGCATGTGAACCAACTCAATGCCACCATCCTGAACCTGTTGGGAATCAACCACGAACGGCTCACCTACACGCACCAGGGGCTGGAGGCCCGGCTGACGGGGGTGGAACCGGCGCCAGTGGTTAAAGAAATCCTGGCCTGACAGGCAGGTATCAAAAAGGGCCACCGGAAAATTCCGGTGGCCCTTGGATTGTCGCGAATCTGCGTTTTGATCAGTCCGGATTGCGACGGAGCGACTCGTCTTTCAGCATGATCAAACCTTGGGAATCCAGGTCGGCTCCGGTGGCCTGACGGCGCAAGTCCTGCATCAGCATGTCTTCATACCGCAGGTTGGTGGCCTGGGTCAGCCTTTGGTACAGGTTGTCCGGTTCATTCATCTCGCGCTGCTTGCTTGCCCCTTGGTAAGCGGCCTTGAATTCACTGTCAGACGGGGCCACCTTGCTGGTGACCAGGGCCAAATACAGTGAGGTCCCGGGATTGTCCGCCAACACAATGGCATTGCCCGGATCGGCATCTGCCAGAAGGAGGAGACTTTCCGGGCGCGGGTAACGGATGGAGTTCAGGGGGATGCGACTTTGTTCGTAGGAACCGGCCATGGCCGGAGAAAACGATGCGGCCCGCTGCAGGTTGGACTTGCCGTCGAATGAGGTCGCGGCTGGGGCCGACTTCAGCTCGGGAAACTTTTCCTTCAGCTTGGCCATGCACTGCTCCCCGGTGACGATATCCACCGGTTTGCCCCCCGTGCAGGTTTTCACAAAATCTTGGTATTCCTTGGCCTTACGGCGCACTTCGCGCACCTGACGACGGAGCAGGATCTCGTTGACCACCATCGGTTTCACCTCATCCAAGGTGCGGGGCCGGCTGGGTTGCTCCTCCGAGGCCCAAAACAGGTATTCGGGCTTCACTTCCTTTTTCTTCTCGGCCTTGGCGGGATCAGGTGTCAGACTGTTTTCCCGCCCACTGATACGACTGGCCTGGAAAACTCCGCGGACCTGTTGGCGGAGATAATCGGCAAACGGCCGGTCCACTTCCTTGTCCGGGTTGTTGATTTTCAGGCTGTCCTGGTAGGCGACGACAAGCGGTTGGGTTGCCGCATCCTTCTCAATGGCACCCACATCCTGAAGGGCGCCCGAAGCGGAGTAGGCGAATCCCAATGCGGCTGCGCGGTCCTTTGCCTTTGCTTCAGCCGCGGCCGCATCTTTAGGAGCGATGCCACCCGCCCCCCGCAAGCCGCTGAGAAACTCGGTGAAGGAGGCAATCTGCCTGTCAAAGGAGGATTTTTG
>JAFMJU010000121.1 GCA_017853285.1 Gemmataceae bacterium | reverse complement strand
AGGAACCAGGATATTTGGCCGTAGTAGGCGTAAAAGAAGGCATAAGGCAGGTCGGGCCGGTTCACTTGGCTGGTGGTCAATTCCCCCTGCAGGGTGCAGGGACCCAGGGTGGAGACCAATTCCAGATTGCTGAGGACGGTGTTGAGGGCACTGAATTGTCCGGTATTCACAAAAGAGGGGGTGGAGTTGGCGAACTCGGGCGTGCCGATGGTGCCGACGAACAGACCCCACTCGGGTGAATTGCCCCCCAAACGCCCATATTGCAGCCTGCCGTTGGTGGCTCCGGCAAAGCCGAAGCTGCCTCCCAGGTGCAGGTATTTGTCGTGGTCGCCGTCCCAAACCAAACGAGTGAATCGGCCCATGCCGGCGAAGGCCCCGTTGTCGTTGAGGTCATCCGCGTATTGGTCGGTGCCGGTGCGATAGGTGCTGACAAACCAAGTGCAGCGGGCATCCTCGGAGCGGTTGTAGGTGCCGATACCCATGCGGCGCACCGGCATCAGGAGGATGTTGGGTGCCCGTTCCATGAAAACGCCAAAGCGTTGGGCTGTCAGTACTTCCAGGCCCTCGGGTTGACGAAACTGGCCGACTCGCAGGTTTCCCAGCAGCGGGATCTTCGTGAAATCGAGGAACGCGTCCACAAAGGAGGGGCGGGCCGGGGCGGCGAAATCCAGGGCCAGGCGGAAATCGACATTTTCGGCGACGGAGCCAAAAGCATTGAACCGAGCCCGGCGCAAGCCGGCGGCATCCTGCACATCACCCACCGCCAGCCTGCTGGAGGTGGACTGGTTGAACCATCCGGCGTCCGCCTGGATCAGGCCGCCCAAGGTGACCTTGGTGCCACCTGGGCGGGCGGCGGCCACCGTGGGCAACAGCCGGGCCATTCCGTATTCCACAGCATCTTCTGACCCACCTGGCCCAGCATCCAAAGCGGGGCCTTGCCAGAACAATGCCGACACCCTGGAAGGAAATGATTCCAACGGGGCGTCATCTTCCGACAGGAAGGGTAGGCTGAATGGAGACGGATCCGGATCTTCCCCCGCCCGGGTGGCCCCAAACGGACCGCACAGGAGGCACAAGGCCGTCATCCAAACCAGGCGGGCGCGTTTCACCAAACCCCCGACGAAACCCCGGCCCGTTCCCCCGAATGGGCCAAGACGGAAAGGGAAATAGCAGGAGTGGTTCTTGGGGGTCAATCACCCCAATGCTGGATTTTTCGTGTGGAACATCATGTTCCACGCCTGGAGCGCGTGGAATGGAGGAACTGGAGGAGCAGTTCTTCCAGGGAGCTATGGGGGTACTGGTCCTTGGATGGGGACGGGGGGGTGAAATTGACCAGCCGGACAAGGGGGTGCCCGGCCGGGTCCACCTCCACCAGGTTCAGGCAGCCGGTGTCTTGCTCGAGGCGGCAGAGGGAATCGAGCGGGGCGTCCAGCAGGTACAGCAGGGCCAGGCGGATGGTGACGCTGTGGGCCACCACGAGGCACTGGTGCCAGGAGGGGTCGGCCAGCAGATCTGTCAGGGCGGAGACCACACGCGAACGGGCCTGACCGAAGGATTCGCCACCCAGAAAGCAGGATTCGTTGGTCAACCCGGGGCCCAAGGTGTTGAGGATGGCCTGAAGCGAACGGGCGTCAGGAGGGCTGGTGCGTGCCGAAATGGGGCCGGGCTCAATCTCCCGCCAGCGCGAATCGGCCACCGGGGCCACGCCGGGCAGGGCCAGGTTCGCAGTTTGCAGCGCGCGGGGCACGCCGCTGACCACCAGACGATCGATCGGGACGGAAGCCAGGAATTCGCCAGCCAGGCGGGCCTGGTCCACGCCCCGCGGGGAAAGCGGGGGGGAGGAGAAATCGGCACCTGGCGAGGTGAAATAATCAACGGCGCCATGGCGCATGAGCCACAGGCGCCGGCGCTTGGGGGGAGTCCACATGGGAAAAGAAGCCGGGCGCGGCTTATTTGGGGTGGACCATGATTTCCACCTTGCGGAAATCGATGGGGTGGCTTTCGGACTGCAGGCTGATGGTGCCGCCGTCGATCAGCAGCTTTGCCGGATCCTTGATCAGTGGTTTGGCGGTCTTATCGCCCGGGTCGTATTGCGGCTTCTGGTAGGAGATCACCGTCTTGCCGTTGACCTTGTGCTCGATGACCTCGGAACCCTTGACCACGATCTCGGCGGTCACCCAGGCATCGCCGTGGATGGTGTCGGAGGTGGAATTGATGCAGTGGGTCTTGACCAGCTTGTCCTTCATCACCACATGGGTGCCGGGTGTGCAGAGATTGCCGGTGGTACGGGGATTCTTTCCGTCGCCGCCGAGGAATTGCACCTCGATGCTGACGGGGAACTCCTGGTCCTTGTCCATGGTGGCCGGATCCTGCCCGTGGATCATGACGCCACTGTTGCGCAAGGCCCAGCCTGGGCCGCCCTTCGCCTGGTCGCCGACGAAGCGATACTCGACGCGCAGGGTGTAATTGCCGAAGGGCTGCTTGTAGAACAGGTGGCCGAACCGGGTGTCGAACTTGTCGTATCCGTCGTAGCGGACCTTCAGCAGGCCGTCCTCCACGCGGAAGGTGTCCTTGTAATTGTCACCCAGAGCGAAGGTGCGGATTTTGGGGGTCCAGCCGGTGAGGTCCTTGCCGTTGAACAGGGGGAACCACTCGCCGGGCTTGGGGCCGGCTTCCTGGGCGGTGGCGGCCGCCGCGCCCAGCATCAGGGAAAACAGCGCCAGCTTGAACCGGTTGGCGATCATCGGGAACGGCTCCTGTCTCGGGTCACGCAGGTTGGTTGAAAGGGGAAATCAATCGAGCTCGATGGTCTGTCCCAATTCGGGCAAGTTGATCTTGCCCAGGTTTTTGGTCTGGAAGGCGGAGGCGAGCTTTTCGGCCCGCTCGAGGTCGCCGTGGACCAGCATCACGCGGGAGGTCTTGCCCTCGAGGGGCTCGACGGCGCGGAGGAAATCGTTGTGGTCGGCGTGGCCGGAGAAGCCGCGGACCTGCTCGACGGACAGCCATTTGTTCCAGCGCTTGCCACCGAAGTGGATGCTGTCGTTCTCCTGGAGCGCTTTTTCACCCAGGGTGCCAGGGGCCTGGAAGCTGACCAATAGCAGGGTGCAGCGCGGGTCATCCACATGGTGCTTGAGGTGCTGCAGAATGCGGCCACCCTCGAGCATGCCGCCCGATGCGATGATGATGCGGGAGCCAGGGCTGAGCGAGGCGTCCATCGCGTCGTCGCGGTTTTCCAGCCAGTCGATGTCGTCGAAGATGCGCAGTGGAACCGAGAACCCCTCGGGGTGGCGATCGTAAACCTTGGCGAACTTGTGCCCCAGGGGGCTATCCACATGGATGTCGAGCCCGGGCACGATGCCCTCGCTCATCCAGGTCTGCAGGAAATGAACCACCATCTGGGTGCGACCCAGGCTGAACGCGGGGATGAGGATTTTGCCGCCCTCGCGCACGGCCCGACGGATGGCCAAGGCCGTCTTTTGGGCCATGGTTTCGACGCTGTCGTGAAGTTCGCCGCCGTAGGTGCTCTCGCAGATCAGGTAATCGCTGGCGGGCAGGGAGGCGGGTGGGGGATGGAAATCGACCCCGCTACGGCCGAGGTCGCCGGTGTAGGTGAGGGAGCGGTCGCGGCCATTGCGGCGCCAGGAGATGGTGGCCATGGCGGAGCCGAGGATGTGCCCCGCATCGCGCAGACACAACTCCATGTCGTCACCAAGGTTGAGCTTTTCGCCGTAGCCGAGTGGCTCGCACAGGTCGATGGTCAGTTCGGCGTCGGCGGTGTCGAAGCGGGGTTCGACATGCCGGCCGCCCCGGTGGCGGGCCATGGAGGCTTCGCGCTCCTGCACCCTGGCGGAATCACGCAGGAGAACCTCGAGCAGTTCCACGTTGGTGGAATGGGTGTAGATGGGGCCGTCGAATCCATCGCGCACCAGGGTGGCCAAGCGGCCGCAGTGATCGTGGTGGGAGTGGGTGAGGATCACCGCGTCGAGGGAGGTGGGATCGAACGGGAACGGCTCGGGCGGTTTGGCATCCTCCATCCTGCCGGTGGCGATGCTGCCGCAATCCAGAAGGATGCGGCGGTCGCCCACTTCCAGAAGGTGCATGCTGCCGGTCACCATGCGAGCGGCGCCGAAAAAAGTAACCCGGGGATTGCGGCTGGATTTACCGCCCTGATTGGTGTCTGTCATCCCGTCATTGTAGGGGACGGCGGGGCCAAATACTAATGAGCGACACGGCGGGCGGGGAGGTTTTCCAAGACCGCAGGTTGTTTCACCCCAATAAGTTGTGTTGGGCGGGAGATTAGGGTCAAACAGTGGATATGATGCCGGAATGGGCCGAAACCTGCCGCCAATCTTGCTGGAAGACAACCATCTGTTGGCTGTTAACAAGCCGGCCGGGTTAGCCACCGCACCCCCGGCGGAACCTGGCGAGATGACTTTGGCTGAAATGGCCAAAGATTATTTGAAAGAAGTCTATCAGAAACCTGGCAATGTCTATCTGGGTGTGGTGCATCGGTTGGACCGGCCCACCAGCGGCGTGGTGTTGTTTGCGAGGACCAGCAAAGCGGCGGCCCGACTATCCGAGCAGTTTCAGGACAAGTCCACCCGCAAGGTGTATCTCGCCTGCTTTGAGGAAACGGGCAAACGGTTAGCGGATTCGGGTGAGATGTTGGACTGGATGCGGGCCGAGGGCGCCGCGGAGGGTAAAGGGGTACGCCATGCGGAACGCGCCACCCCAGGTTCACCAGGGGCCAAGGAGGCCCGTTTGTCGTTTCAGGTCGTGGCCCGTGGTGATGGGAAGGGGCTGGCGGTGGTGCGGCCAAGCACCGGCCGGACCCATCAAATCCGGGCGCAATTCGCCTGGCGGGGGTGCCCCCTGTTGCTGGATGAGCGTTACGGCGCAACCCCCCTAGCCAAGAGCCGGCTGGGGATTGGTCTGCATGCCTGGGGGTTGGGATTTGGGCATCCCACGCGGGAAGAATGGGTGAGCATTGTTTGCCCGCCTGATCCGGAATGGCAGGAGCGACTTGGCACAACGGCCTGGTTGGGGCAGGCCTTGAATCAACTGGGTGATCCCTGGCAGGAAAGATGAAGCCAACCAGCGCGGACAAGGCATTGGATCAACTGAACGCGCTGATCCAGGTGGATTCAGCCGGAAGGGGACTGGCCCAGGGCCAGCCCAGCCTTTTCTCCGTCAGGTCCCAGGATTTCCGCCATGCGACCAATGCATTGGCGACCCACGCCTCTCCCCGGTTGCTGATCCTCACCGGATTTCCCATCGCCTCGGCGGACCCGCCCGGGACCAGTGAGACCGATGGTCCCCCCGGGGCTCTTTTTTTGGCCGAAACCGCGGTGAGACTTGGTTTTCAGGCGGTTTTGGCAGCGGACGGCACCGCCCTCTCCGCCCTGCGTTTGGGTTTGGCCAGCCGTGGATTGCAACGGGATATTCCGGTCATCGATATCAGCTCCCTGCCACGTGAGCCTGACAAACAGTCTGAGGCGTTAAAGCGATGGCAGGGGGATTTCACGCATTTGATTTCCATTGAGCGGGCTGGAGCCACCCACACGCTGGAAACCTTCCGGGTCGCCCAACCCCAGGCTGACACCCGCCCATTTGAACAGCAATGCCCAGAGGCGCGGCAGGGCAAGGCGTTTTCCATGCGGGGTTTGGACCTTTCCCCCTGGAATTTTCCCGCGCACGGGTTGTTTGAATCGCCGGATCCGGCTTGGGTCACGGTCGGGATTGGCGATGGGGGCAACGAGATCGGCATGGGTTTGGCCGGCTGGGACCTGGTGGCCAACCGCATCCCCAATGGGGGAGCTATCGCCTGCCGGGTGAAGACTCAACGATTGATCGTCTGCGGGGTAAGCACTTGGGGTGGATGGGCACTGGGTGCGGGTTGGGCCATCGCAAGGGGTGTCCGCCCCGTTTGGCTGGAGGCTGGGCGGGAGCTGAAACTGCTGAACCTGATGGTGGAGAAAGGACCCTTGGTGGACGGGGTGACCGCCCGGAAACTGGCCACCATTGACGGATTGGCCTGGTACCACCATGCCCGATTGATCGGGGCGATGAACCAGGTCGCTCTGGAAGCATTGGCCTGATTTCAGCGGAAATGGCCGCAATCTTTCATTCCCTGATCAACCTTGTTATGATTCCTCCGATACTTTTAAGAATGAGCGGGTATTTCAGGTGGGTTGGCGGTGGAACTGAAGCAGGTTGGACAGCCTGAATCGCCGCAATCCTCCGGCCCCGACCCCGAGTTGGCCGCCGAGATCGCGCAAGTTGCGGAAGATTTGGCCCAAGCCGGCCCGGAAGAAATCCTGTCCTGGGCCGCTGCGAGGTTTGGCGCCAAGTTGACCATGGCGACCGCCTTTGGCGTGGAAGGTTGCCTGATCATCCATGTTTTGGCAAAGGTTGCCCCGAACATCCGTGTGTTCAACCTGGACACCGGTTACCAGTTTGCCGAAACCCTCGAAGTCCGTGAAAAACTGCTGAAAAAATACGGGCTGGAAGTGGAATATGTCCGTCCGGACACCACTGTGGAGGAGTACGAGCGCCTGCATGGCGGCCCCTTGCATGGCGTGCGGCCCGACCAATGCTGCCATGACCGCAAGGTGCTGCCGCTGCGGCGGGCCCTTGCGGGGTACAGCGCCTGGATCAGTTCCATCCGTAAGGACCAGACCGCCGACCGAGGCCAGGCCCGGGTGGTGCAATGGGACGCCAAATTCAGGCTGGTGAAGGTGAATCCCTTGTTGAATTGGGATAAATCCGCAGTCTGGAAGGCGGTTGTGGACCAGGAAATCCCCTACAACAGCCTGCATGACCATGGTTATCCGAGCATTGGCTGCCAACCATGCACCACGGCGGTCGCCGAGGGTGAGGATGAGCGTTCTGGCCGGTGGCGGGGCAAGGTGAAGAAGGAATGCGGCCTGCATGTGGTGGAGCATTCCGACGGCAGCGGTATCTGACGCATTGACAGTCATTCCGGGAAACTGGCGCCATGCGACTTTCCGCCAAAGCTGAATACGCGTGCATCGCCCTGATGGAACTCGCCGCCAGCAGGGAGCAACCGGGGCCTGTCCGGATTCGCCAAATCGCCAGAACCCAGGGCATACCCGAGAGATTTTTGGTCCAGATCCTGTTGGCCCTGAAAACGGTGGGCTTGGTGGAGAGCACCCGGGGGGCCCAGGGGGGGTACCGTCTGGCTCGGTCTCCGGAGCAGATCAGTTTGGCGGAGATTGTGGATGCCATAGATGGCAGACCGGCCCCGCACCGTTCGCCCGAGGGTGGGCAGGAGGGCAGTTCGCTGGCTCGGGCCCTCTGTGAGATTTGGAAGGATGTCGCCAGATTGGAGAGGGAGTATATCGAGAAAACCAGCCTGGCCGATGTGCTGGCCCGGGCGCAGGAAGTGGATGTTCCGATGTATCAAATATGACGGCTTAGACTTCTTAGATTTCCCAAATTTTCCAAATTTTGCTTAAGTTGGTTTTGAAGGGGTTTTCGGCACCTTGGCCCGAAAATTAATGTTTTCACAAGTCTTTATAAAATAACGACTTAAAGAGCATGCCGGCCGGGTTTTCCGGGCGGAATATTGCACTTTTGCAGTTCAGCTGCAAGGCTCCTTTGCCTCAAATATGGGTAGTCTGGGTCAAGTGGGAAATCGGTTTTCCACTCAATTCACGGCCCGGGGCCCAACACCGGTTGTCGAGAGGCTGGGTAGGCTCTATCGATAATGAGGTCGGCAGAAGAGATGCCGTCCTTGACGGTGGTATCGAATTTAACGGTTATTCCGGCGCAAGCTGGAATACGGCGCGGTGCATGTCTGACTCTTGGCTGTTTCGGCCGCGCCGTTGGTTTTTGGAAAGGATGATCCGATGTTCAAGAAGATTTGCACCCTGATTGTCGCCGCCGCTTTCGCCATGGAGGCCAGCGCTGGTCCTTTCGGTCTGGTCCGCCGTGGCGTCGGGAACACCGGTGGTGGTGGCGGTTATGTGGACACTTCTTCCGCCCAGAGCGTGGCCAACTATCTGGCCAGCTCGCAGCGCGTCGGCCACTTCGGTGGTTCCTATGCGTTCGAGGGCGTGGGAATGGGGGCGTCCCCCCAGGCTGCCATCAATTCCTGCTGCAAGCCCCGATTTGGCGGGTCGCCCCGTGAAGTGGGCGTGGCGCAGGGTGCCAACGGCATGTTCTACGCCTGCTGCCGCTGGTAATACGAGAAACATGGCCCGTGTGAGGGGCCCAACCAATTAACCATTAGGTTGTTTGCGAACCGGAGCCGGTGAGACCTGTCACTGAGATCCGCTCACGCGGCCTGGCCATGGGTGCCAGGCCGTTTTCCATTTCCGGCACCTGAAATCTTGCCCGGACGGGACCACCTAAGCACCACCAGTTCGCTGATCGACCCGCGATGGGCCACCAGCGCGGATCCCTCGCCGCCCAACTGAAGCCATTCGAAGGATCGAACGGTCTGAAGGTCCATGGTTTCCCCCGGGGCGGAGTGGGTCACCAGGTTTTCGCGGGTGGCGTGTTCGAGGTTGCGGATCGCCCAGGACCAGCACAGACCCGGTTGCCAGCCAGCGGGAAAACGAACCGCGGCCACAGGCGAATCTCCCGAGCCGTCTTCGTGGTCCAGCCAAAGTTCCACCCCCTGGCTGTCCACCATCATTTCAGGGACGGCACGGCCCAAGGCTTCCGGTCCGGTCAGGTAGAGCCAATTACCAGATCGTTCCGACAGCAAGATTGCGGTGTTCATTCGCGGTGACCTCCCCAGGGCCCAGACCTCAATCCCCTACATCCACCCGCACCACCTCGCCGGTCAGTTTGCCGATAAGCTTCTGCACGGGAGCCAATGGGGAGAGGTTGTCAACCTTGTCCCAGGAGTGATCGCAGATCTTCAGGTGGCCGGCGGTGATTTTTCCCTGGCCCATCGTGCCATCCAACCCAACCCACTGCCCATCGATCCAGACCTCGGTCCAGGCGTGGAATCCCAGGTACGGCTTGCTGCCACCGGGGCCTGATTTCTGCACGTAAAGAAGGCCGAACGCCGTGCGCGCCGGCATGTTTGAGGCGCGGCACAGGGCGGCCAGCGTGAGGGCGGCATGGCGGCAATCGCCTCGCCAGGTGGCGAGAAATTCAGAGACGCAGGACATGGGGGCGCCCGCATCGGGCTTGAGGTTGCGCTGGACGAATTTCTCGAGGCGGGTGGCCGCCGTCCAGCAGTCGCCATCCAAGCCGCCGGCCATCGCGGCCACCTGACGGACCTTGGGGTGGTCGGTGTCGATGAATTTGCTGGTGCCGTAGAACTCGCGGGGGGCATCCTGGGCGCCCACCACACGCTCAGGGCGCTTGCCGACCAGGACCGCCAGTTCAATACTGCCGTCGGGCATCAGTCGGGCCTGCTGGCGGGTATCCTCCGCCACCGGGTTGGGGCCAGCCAGGTCGAAGAGGTTGCCGTCACCTTTGGGACGCAGGCGGTAGATCACGCGCCGGGCCTGGCGGATATTGGGGACGGGGCGGTCCAATGGAATGAGGCTGGCCTCTCCCAGATCTTTGCCTTTGGCGTCGCGCAGGGCCAGGCGCACCGCCTCCGGGGTGCTTTTGGATAGGACTACAGCCCCCAATCCGTCCAATTGCACCTTTCGCCTGATGACCTTTCGGTCGGCATCGAGCCACCAAGAGGA
>JAFMJU010000120.1 GCA_017853285.1 Gemmataceae bacterium | reverse complement strand
ATCTTTTCCGGTGGGGTCTGGGCCACAAAGTCCACCGGGGGCTCCAGCGGCCCAAAGGTCAACCGGCCTGGCTCCTCTCCCGCCCAGGCGGGCGAAAGCCCCAGTTCCTGGCTGAAACCCCATCCCAGGCTGGCAAGCAGCATGCCCTTGGCTGTGTCCGCAATCAATTCCCGTCGGCTAGATCCGGCCATGGCTTTACTCCCTGAGAGAACAGGTGATACCACTTTCCAACCTAACATTTTTCCGGCTTCATCCATTGGAAAAAGCCGCAGTCCATGCCTGGGTGCCGAATTCTTAGCGGAATTGGCCTCCAAACCCTACCTGCCCGGCAAAAACGGGAATGGCTCCGACGGCTCGAATTGCTTGACGGCGTTGCCGTTGTAGGTCTTGCCACCGGCTACGGTCAGCTTCTTAACCGGCGCGCCTTCCGTCAGGTCCAGGTCCGCCAAGGGAACCCAGAAAACCGTCGGGCTGGTGGCCGAATCAAAATAGAAAATCCGGTTTTTCTGGTCATAGACCGTCCGCCAGATGGTGCTGGCGATATTGGGCTGGCCTGGCACCGAAATCCCCAGGGGAACCGAAACCCCCCGGATGATGCTCAACACTTCCGCGACGGCTTTTTTCGCGTCGTCGGTTTTGGGCACGGCCTGGATGAAAAACGAGGCGCGGGCGAACCGGTCCGAGGCGCGGTTGGTGCCCGGCAGCATCGCCAGGCCACCGATCTGCTCCCAGTACTTGTTCAACGCCAACTGCTCGTCGAAGGTGGGGGAGTTGGTCATCACCTGGTATTGGCGCCCATGGTGAATCACCAGCTTGCCACCCACATATTCAAAAATCGCCGAATCACCTGACGGGTCTGAAAGCGAAAGATGCCCGTGCCCCTTGGCTCCGTTGGGCAGCGCGGGCGCCAGAATGGCGAATGGCTCCTTGCGCAGGGCCTCCACCGCTTCCGCCACCGAGGAAAAATTGTCCAGTGCGTACTGGGCCCAGCAGGCGATGGACAACAACGGCTTGGTGCCGTCCGCCTTGCCATAGTCGGATTCCACCAGGTACAGCATGTTGGCTACCAAGCCCTTCTCGTTCATGCCGTCAACGCTGGCAACCCCGTAGAAAGAGCAGACCAGGCTGCCAAACTTGCTGGTCCATTCCAGGGATCCCTTCCCGGATTCCCCGTTGCGCTTCATGCCGCGCGGGAAGGCGTACAGGTTCGTGCCCGGGTCCTCCACCCAGTCCATGGACCGCGCCACCACCACCGTATTTTTGGGGCCCAGATAAACACACCGGGTGCAAGCCTCCAGAGCCGCCGGTATTCCGGTCAGCCCCGCGGCACCCAAGGCTGCCCCAACCGCCACCTTCACCCAACTCATCCAGCGCATGGCAATCTCCCTGTATTCCTCAATGAATCCCACAAACAGCCTGAAATATTGGTGGCAAGATGCCAAAACCAAACACCTCTTCCAAATGAATCACTATGAGTAGGGTATGGAACCACCCATCTTGCTCAACCTGACCATCGGACTGATCGCCTGGGCCTTCCTCAGCATGGGAGCGGCCGTTGCGGGCCTCTATTTCCCCACCAGGGCGAACGCCGAATGCTGGCGCGGCTTCTGGTTCATGAATGCCATCTGGGGCCTCATCGATGGCCTCATCGGCTGGGCAAACCTGTTGACCGGCCCTGTGGAGATAGATTTCCTCCGCAAGGTCCTGACCATCAATTCAGGGCTGGATTTGGCCTACATCACCACCGGCATTATTCTGGCGACCCGCCAGAAGCCTTTGCTGAAGGGTTTCGGCTGGGCCATTCTCCTGCAAGGTCTATTTCTGCTGGTGTTTGACTTGGTCTTCCTGGCTCTCGCCTACCGGGCGGGGTAGTCTTGGCCCGGCGAAAGGTCACGCCCCCAGGGCTGTCAGCACCTGGTGGGCCGCCTCGGCCTGGTTGAGCACATAGAAGTGCACACCAGGCGCCCCCTGGCTGATCAAATCCTCGGTTTGCCGGCGGGCGTGCTCCGCGCCGATTTTTGCCGTGGCACCCGGGTCATCCTTGTGTTTTTCCAGCTCGGCGTACAGCGCCTTGGGCAGCTTGGCGGCGCACAGCGAGGTGATCCGCTGGATCTGCGGGAAGTTGACGATCGGCAGCAACCCGGGCACCAGCGGGATCTGGATGCCCAGCTTCCGGCATCGATCCACAAAGCGGTAGTAATCCGCGTTGTCGTAAAAAAGCTGGCAAACCACCGCGTCGGCTCCGGCGTCCACCTTGGTCTTCAGGTGCCGCAGGTCGTCCTCGGGGCTGGTGGCCTCCTGGTGCGTTTCGGGGTATCCCCCCACGCCGATCCCCATGTCGGGAAATTCATCGCGGATCACCGCCACCAGCTCGTTGGCGTAACCCAGCCCGCCCTCGGTCTTGCGAAATCCCTCCTGCCCCTTCGGCGGGTCGCCGCGCAGCGCCATGATGTTGGTGATACCCCGGTCGCGGGCCTGGCGGACGAAATCCAGCAGGGCCTCCACCTTCAGCCCCACGCAAGTCAGGTGAGCCATCGTGGCCACCTGGGGATGCCGGCGCATGATCTCGGAGCAGATATCCAGCGTTGGTCCCTGGGTGGAGCCGCCCGCGCCAAAGGTGCAACTGAAGTAGGCCGGCTTGAAGGCCATCAACCGGTCCACAGCCGCATACATCGACTCAAAACCGGCGGGGGTTTTGGGCGGGAACACCTCAAAGGACCAAACCGGCCCCTTCCCCGAAAGCAAATCCTTCAATCGCCTGGACATGCGATCACCCGCCCCGAGCTTCTGAATTGGACCACCGGACATCGTCGGCCCAATGAGTCTTTATAGCGGACATGCCCCGGGGAATCCAAAGGGCCCCGTAAAGGCCGGGTTTCCAATAAACTGACGGTAAAACAGGTTCTTGCGGATTCCCATTCCCCCATGAAAACGGCACCAGATTCCGACGAATACCCCACCAGTGAGCCCAGTTCCGTTTGGGAGCAAGCCCGCCTGTGGGATCGGGACCATGTCTGGCACCCCTTTGAGCCACATGACCCCGAAGACCCCCTGCGCCCTCCCCTGTTTCTCAGCGGGGAAGGCTGTTGGCTGTTTGATAGCGAGGGCAATCGGCTGCTGGACGGGGTCTCCTCCCTGTGGTGCAACCTGCACGGGCACCGCGTGCCCCGCATCGACCAGGCGGTGCGCGACCAATTGGATCGCCTGGCCCACTGCACCCTGTTGGGCGCCGCCCATGAACCCGCCGCGCGCCTGGCGCGCAAACTGGTGGAAATCGCCCCACCTGGACTGAACCGGGTCTATTTTTCAGACAATGGCGCCACCGCGGTGGAGGCCGCCCTCAAGATCGCCTTCCAGTACCAGCAACAACGCCCCGACCCGAAGCCCGAAAAGGCCCGCTACCTGGCCCTGAACGAGGCCTATCACGGCGACACGCTGGGCGCGGTCGCCGTGGGCGACATCCCGCGCTTCCACCGCCAATTCGGCCCCCTGTTGTTCCCGGTCAAGCGGGCGTGCCAGCCGTTTTGCTACCGCTGCCCGCTCGGCCTTGCCCGGCCTGCCTGCCAACTGGCCTGCGCCAACGAGGCCGTGGGGTTGATTCAACGCCACGCCGACGAATTGGCGGCGGTGATCGTGGAGCCGGTGGTGCAAGGCGCGGCGGGCATGGTGGTGGCTCCGGAAGGCTGGCTGCGCGCCGTGGCGGATGCCTGCAAACGGCACGATGTCCTACTCATCGCCGATGAGGTGGCCACCGGCTTTGGCAGAACCGGCAAGCTGTTCGCCTGCCAGCATGAGGGCGTCACCCCCGATCTGCTGTGCCTGGCCAAAGGCATCACCGGGGGCTATCTGCCCCTGGCAGCCACACTCGCCACCGACCAAATCTTCGGCGCGTTCACCGGCCCTCCCTCGGCGGGCCGGGCCTTCTATCACGGGCACACCTATTCCGGAAACCCGCTGGGCGCCGCCGCCGCCCTGGCAAGCCTCGAAATCCTGCTGGAGCCCGGGTACCTCGAGGCCGTGGAGGACAAAGGCCGCCTGCTGGAATCGGCTTTATCGCCACTCCTCGGACACCCCCGCGTGGGGGAAATACGACGCAAGGGTCTGATGCTGGGTGTGGAGCTGGTTGCCGATCGCGCCACCCGTGCGCCGCTGGACCCCGGTCGCAGAACCGGGCGGGCGATTTGCGACCATGCCAGATCGCTAGGGGTTCTGTTGCGCCCGCTGGGGGATGTGGTGGTGTTGATGCCCCCATTGGCGATCCGCCCGGATGAAATCCACCATTTGGCCCATGCGGTCGTCGCTTCGGTCCACAAGGTATTGCCGCCGGGGGCCGACTGATGCCACGCGGTTTGTTTGTCACCGGCACCGACACCGGTGTTGGAAAAACCTTGGTCAGTCGGGCCATCATCCGCGCCCTGCTTTCGGGGGGCGAGAAGGTTTTCGCGGCCAAACCCTTCGCGACAGGCAGCGAAAGGGGTAAAGACGGAAAAACGATCCACCCCGATGTGGCCCTCCTCTCGGAGGCGTTGGGGGGTCCGGTCTGGGTCGGGTATGAAAGCACCCACGCGGCGGCCCCTTCGATGGCGGCCCGTTGGGAGGGGGCCTCGCTGGAGGTGGAAACCATCGGTCAACGCCTGCTGGATGCCATTCCAGCCGGCCATTGCGCGGTGGTGGAGGGGGCGGGAGGGCTGTTGTGCCCGGTCGGCCCCGGGGCCGCGGTGGCGGATCTGGCATCCTTTTTGGGTTTCCCGCTGGTGGTGGTTGCGCGTTGCAACCTGGGAACCCTCAACCACACCCTGCTCACGCTGGAGGTTGCCCAAAATCGGGGCCTGACCGTGGCGGGCGTGGTTTTCAACCAGGTCACACCCGATTCCGGGCCGGTTGAGGCCGAAGTCGCCCTGGAACTGGCCCGTTTGACCCGTGTTCCGGTGCTTGCCGTTGTGCCATTCGGCGACTTTTCGGGAAAATTGTTAAAACGGGTGGACTGGTGCCGACAGATGGCAGCACCCGATGCCCCCCGACCGGAGTGAATGAATCACGCCTTTCCGCCCCCCATCCCGGGGGACAAATCTGGCCAGTCAGGCGACTCCCGGCTAACATGCAGCCTTATCAAAAACACAGGTGAAAAGTCTCGGCCTGCCGGGGCGGCTTCCCGACCGGCCTTAATTTGTTAAAAAATTTAAGCTCCAGCAAGGTTTTTTCATGTCTCCCGTAGCCTTCCTTTGTGGCGCCTGCAAGAGACCCCTGTGGGTCGCCGGCGAGGCCCGCGGCACCTTGGCGCGCTGCGGCGCATGCGGCACCTCCTGCATGGTCTCCGCCGACACGCCGCACCTCGCCGAGGCCACCGTTTCAGGGCCGGCGGACGGAGCCGTCCCCGCGGAACTCGTCGACCTGGCCGCCCTGCCGGTCATCGCGGATGAATCCGAAAAAACGCTGGAAAAACAGGTAGTTTCAGCAGATTCACCATTAAAACCCTCCGGTTACAACGCTTCCGATCGCGGGTCTTTCCCGTGGCTGGCGCTGTGGATGACGGGCAGCTTCTCCCTCCTTTCGGCCATTTTATGCATCTATTTGGTCATTAAATTGCGGGCCGCCGACGAGGCGCTGAGAAAACGGGGGGACTCGGGCCATTCTCCCGGGCCGGCAATGGTGGAGCAAAAGAGGGGAAGGATAAACCATTTGGCTTTTGGCTGAAAAAAATACCGGATATTTGCGGGAAAACACACACTTGCCATTCACAATCCCAACGGGTATTTTAAATATGTCATTGGCCGGAAACTGTCGGGCTCCCAATCCGGGCCCGCGGAATCTCGGACAAATGGTTTTTCGGGAAAATCCGACCCGCGTCGCCTCCCGTGGCGCGGGAATATTTTGGCAAGGAACAATGTTCCGGTTTCGATTTGGAGTAGATGAATGAGACTGACCCGCGCCTCGAGCTATGCCATCCACGCCGTTGCCTACATGGCCCAGCACAAGCACCATGAGACGCCCGTCGCTTCCCACACCATCGCCGACGACCGCGGCATCCCCGAGCGCTTCCTGCTGAAGGTGCTCAAGCCCCTGGTCTCCTGCGGCGTCCTCAAGTCCATCAAGGGCCCCAACGGCGGCTACCGCCTCTCCCGCAAGGCCGAGGATGTCACCCTCCTCGACATCATCGAGGCCGTCGACGGCCCAGTGAAGGGCGTCGCCCCCCTGCACGAGGAGCGCAAGAACGTCCTCGACAAGAAGCTGAACGACATCTGCGTGCAGATTGCCGATGTCGAGAAGAAGGCTCTCGACAAGGTCCGCGTCAGCGACCTGATCAAGCGCTAACTGATTTCCGGGCCCCGCGCCCGGGGATTCCATGATTGGCGACGCGGCCGGATTTTTCCGGCCGCGTCCGTTTTTTCCGGCGGCGGATCTCGCCCCGCCGGCCGCCCGGACGCCGTTTTGGGTTAGAATGACTGCATGAGCCTGCGTGTTTCCAATATCCGGCTGGGAATCGACACCCCCGAATCGGAACTCCCCTCCCGGGTGGGGCGCCTCCTGGAAATCCCGGTCGCCGACCTGGGGAAAATCCGCATCCTGCGCAAAAGCCTGGATGCCCGGGACAAGGACTCCCTCGCCTATGTCTATGTGACGGAGGTTCCCCTCACCTCCGCACCTGCGAAACTGGAGAAACTGCTCGAGCGGGCCCGCCGGCGCAACATCCCGGTGGAACCCTTCCACGAGGAACCGTTTATCGTGCCCGACCCGGGCCGCGAACCATTGCCCAACCGCCCGGTGGTGGTGGGCAGCGGTCCCGCCGGCCTGCTGGCCGGATATGTTCTCGCCGAGATGGGCTACAAGCCGCTGGTCCTGGAGCGGGGCCGGGCCGTGCGGGATCGCATCCGCGATGTGAAGGCCTTCGACGAGGGCGGCGCCTTCGATCGCGAGAGCAACTATCTGTTCGGCGAGGGCGGTGCGGGCACCTTCAGCGACGCCAAACTGACCTACCGGGGCAACGGGGCCGATATGCGGCAGGTGCTGGAAATCTTCGCCAAGAACAACGGCAAGCCATCCATCCTGTACGAGCAGCGTCCCCACCTGGGAAGCAACCGCCTTCCCGCGGTGGTGAAGAAGCTCCGCACCAACATCGAGGCCATGGGCGGCGAGGTCCGCTACGGATGCAAGGTTGAGGACCTCGACATCGCCGACGGCCGCGTGCGCGGCGTCATCACCTCCTCCGGCCGCATCCCGGCCGAGGTGGTCCTCATGGGCCCCGGCCACAGCGCCCGCGACACCTTCACCATGCTCCTCGAGCGGGGGGTGATGCTCGAGCGCAAGGCCTTCCAGTTCGGCGTGCGCATCGAGCAGCCGCAGGAGGTGGCCAACCGCGTGAAATATGGCGACGCCCGCCTCGAGAACAAGATCGGCCCGGCCGACTACAGCCTCGTGGTGCACGGCTCACGCGCCTTGTTCACCTTCTGCATGTGCGCGGGCGGCTACATCATGCCCAGCGTGTCGCGCGAGGGCGAATACTGCACCAACGGCATGTCGCTGGCGAACCACGACAGCCCGTTCGCCAACAGCGGCCTGGTGGTTACCATCGAGCCCGAGGAGTTCGGCGGCGACGATCCGCTGGCCGGCGTCCGCCTGCAGGAGAAATACGAGCGCGTGGCCTACGAGCTGGGACGGGGTGAATATGTCGCCCCGATGCAGAGGGCCAGCGATTTCATGGCCGGCAGGGCCACCGCGGCGCTGCCCGCGAACACCCATCCCCGGGGCGCGATTTCCGCCCGCATGGAAGAGGTGGTCCCTCCGTTGGTGGCGGACGCCCTCCGGACCGGCCTGCCATTGATGGATCGCAAATGGGGCGGCAGATTCCTGCCCGAAAGCACCCTGGCGGGCCCCGAGGCCCGGGGCAGCTCGCCGGTGCGCATCACCCGCGACCCGGCGACGCGTCAGTCACTCACCGTCTCGGGGATTTACCCGATCGGCGAGGGCGCCGGATACGCCGGCGGGATCGTCAGCGCCGGGCTCGACGGCCTGCGCAGCGCTCTGGCGATCGTCGCGCGCCACCGGCCGACGGGCTGATCTCAGACTGGGCGCGACTTGAGCAGGTCGCGGATCTCGGTGAGCAATTCCTGGTCCTTGGTGGGCGGCGGCGGGGCGGCGGCCTCCTGCTTCTTGGTGGCCATCACCCAGCCGAGGAACTTCACGATGAACAGGAAGATCGCGAACGCGACGATGAGGAAGTTGACCAGTTCGGCCAGGAACTGACCATAGGGCACCTTGGAGCCGTTGAGCGTGAAGCTCCAGTCGGCGTAGCTCTGGTCGCCGGGCATGATGGCCCCCACCAGGGGCATGATGATGCTCTTCACGAGCGCGTCGACGATCTTGCCGAACGCGCCGCCGATGATCACGCCCACCGCCAGGTCGATGACATTGCCCTTGAAGGCGAACGCCTTGAACTCCTCGAACAGGCTGAACACCTTCTTGGCGGGATCCAGGCGGCTCAGGTCTTTCTTGATATCCATAAAATCCTAAACCTTTCAGGGATTTTTGGGACAGATCGGGAAATCAAGCGGATTTTTCAAGGACATTTCGCTGCTGCGACAGCCGCAGCGAGCCCCCGTTCCGCTCCTCCAGGATCTGATAGATATTGCGGTCGCGCGAAAGTTCAAGGATCCGCCCGACATATTCCCCCAGCACGGCCTGCACCAGAAAGACCAGGAAGAACATCAGCGACATCTGCAGCGACAGCGTGGTCCAGCCCGGGGCCACATCATGCTTCACCAGGTTGACCACCACCACATAAACCATGACCACCAGATTGAGGGCCGCCCCGGCCAGGCCCATCCACCCGGCCAGTCTCAGGGGCGAGTGGGAATTCAGCACCAGCAGCGCCAGGGCGCGGTCGATCGGCTCCGACCAGGACCTGGGCACATGCGCCCCGGGCCGGCTGACCGGTTGGTAGCGGATCGTTCCACCTATCACGCCACCCACCGAGGGAAGCACCGGGAAAACAGGCACCGTGCCCCTGGCCCGGATGGCGGATCCCGCGACCTGCCGGTTCATGGCCTGCAATCGGGTGGCCCCTTCGGGCAACCCCATGCCGAACCAGCGGTGCGACAATTTCTGGAACAGCTTGCGGGCGGACCGTCGCAAAAAAGTCTCACCCGGGCGTGAATCCGCCACGCCGGTGGCCAGGCCATGGGTGTTGGCCGCGGCGGCCAGTTCGGGAATCACACCCACCGGATCCGACTCCGGGGAGGCGAGCACCACCACCTCCCCGATGGCCGAGTCGAGCCCTGCGGCGAAGGCGATGTCGCGACCGTGCGCGCGGGTGAGGCGGATCAGCCTCAATCGGGAATGCCTGTCGAGCAATGGTTGCACCACGGCAGCCGAACCATCGGTGGACCCGTCATCCACCAGGATCAGTTCGTGGTCGCGGAAATGGGCGTCAAGCATGGCCAGGCATTCTTCCGCATAGGCGGCCAACCAACCGGCCCCATTGCGAAAAGGCGCCACCACCGAGCAGAACTGGGCTTTCGCGGCCATAAAAAGACGCCCCCTGACCCCGATCAGGGCCAACATCAAAAATTCGCTTATCCAACCTCCCTCGGATACCCAATTGGCCGTGCGGGGAACAAGGTGAAACCCCTTGGCAGAAACCAGCTTTGGCTGGAATTTCTGAGGGGGGTGGGGTACACTTCA
>JAFMJU010000119.1 GCA_017853285.1 Gemmataceae bacterium | reverse complement strand
CAAAGGCAAGCCGGAGGGCGAACGCAGGGCCGCCTTCGCGCGCTGGCTCACCCACCCCCAAAACGGACTCCCCTGGCGGGTAATAGCCAACCGCGTCTGGCAGCAGCATTTCGGCACCGGCCTGGTTTCCACCCCTAACGATTTCGGCGTGATGGGTGGCGCCCCATCCCACCCTGAACTGCTCGACTACCTCGCCGCCTGGTTACGCGACCACAACGGCTCGCTGAAGCAACTGCGCCAACTGCTGCTCACCAGCGAGACCTACCGCCAGGCCTGCACCCACCAAACCGCCGCAGCAGCCAAGGATGCCGACAACCGCCTGCTCTGGCGCGCCAACCGCAAGCGGCTAGATGCCGAAACCGTCCGCGACGCGGCGCTGCTGGCCGCCGGCAGGTTGGACCTCACGCTCTACGGCCCCCCCGTCAAGCACTACCTCGAATCGCCCGGCGTGCATGTCACGCCCAATGCCAACTACCTCGCCTTCAATCCTGATGCGCCCGGCGCGAACCGCCGCAGCCTGTACCGGTTCCTGTTCCGCACCCGTCCCGACCCGTTCCTGGAAGCCCTCGATTGCCCCGATGCCTCCCAGTCCACACCCGTGCGCCCCGAATCGGCCAGCCCGCTGCAGGCTCTGGCCCTGTGGAACAACGCCCTCATGCTGAAGACGGCCGAGCACCTGGCCCAGCGGGCGAAAAAAATCACCCCGGACGATGCCGGCTCGGTGGCCGCCGCTTGCGACTTGCTGCTGCTGCGCCAGCCCACCCCCGCCGAATCCGCCGCCTGGACTGCCCACGCCCGCAAACACGGCCTGCCCAGCCTGTGCCGCGTGCTGATGAACACCAGCGAGTTCCTGTATGTGGATTGACGCCAACTTGCAGCTCCACCGCCGTCAGGCGCTCCGGGCCGCCGGTGGGTTTGGCCTGCTGGCGCTGGGCGATATGCTGCGTGCAGACGCGGGCGGCGCCATCCAGCCCCACCACCCCCCCAAGGCCAGGCGCGTCATCCAACTGTTCATGAATGGCGGCGTCAGCCAGATGGACACCTTCGACTACAAGCCCGAGCTGGAAAAGCGCCACGGCCAGAAGGTGGATGTGGGCCTGCAGGCCGCCGCCACCAGCCTGCCCGGGCCGATGATGAAGTCACCCTTTCCGTGGAAACAACACGGCCAGTGCGGCCGCTGGGTGACCAACCGCCTGCCGCACCTGGCCAAAAAGGTGGACAGTCTCGCCTTCCTGATGGCCATGGCCTCGCGCAGCAATGTGCACGGCCCCGCCAGCTATCTGGCCAACACAGGTTTCCAGTTGCCAGGCTTCCCATGCGCCGGCGCATGGATCGGCTACGCGCTGGGCCGCATCACCGATAACCTGCCCACCTTCGTGGTGCTGCCCGATGCGCGCGGCCTGCCCTACAACGGCATGGGCAACTTCTCCGCCGGTTTCCTGCCCGCCACGCATCAAGGCACCGTCATCAATCCCGAGGCCCCAGTGCCCATCGCCGACCTGAAGGCTGATGCGCGCGCCCCCTTCGCCACGGCGGAATCCTCCCAAGATGGCCTGAAGCTGCTGCAAGATGCCAACCGCCGGTTCGCCGAATCACGACCCGGCGACAGCCGGTTGGAAGCCCGCCTGCAGATGTACGAAATGGCCGCCCGCATGCAGGCCAGCGCCCCCGAGGCGTTCGACCTGTCGCGCGAGACGGCCCGCACGCTGGAAAACTACGGCGCCAACCGCCCGGGGCCGGAAGGGGCCTTCGCCCGCAACTGCCTGCTGGCCCGCCGTCTGGTGGAGCGGGGCACCCGTTTCGTGCAGGTCTGGAGCGGGGCCGGCGGCCCCAGCAACAACTGGGACAACCACACCGACATCCCGAAGGAACTGCCCCCCATCTGCAAGCAGGTCGACCAACCCGCCGCCGCGCTGCTGGACGACCTCGCCTCACGCGGGCTGCTAGCCGACACGCTGGTGCTGTGGACCACCGAATTCGGCCGCATGCCGTTCACGCAGGGCAGCGTCGGCCGCGACCACAACGGCGGCACCAGTGTCGCCTGGATGGCCGGCGCCGGCGTGAAGGGCGGCACCGCCCTCGGCGCCAGCGACGACTTCTCCTACCAGGCCGCCGAGAACAAAACCTCCATCCACGACCTGCACGCCACCCTGCTCCACCTCTTGGGCATCGACCACGAGAAACTCACCGTCCTGCACAACGGCACCAACCGCAGGCTGACGGATGTGCATGGAAGGGTGCTGACGGAGTTGTTGGTTTAACGGAGAACCGATCCATGGCATTCCTCTCCCGCCGCCACCTCCTGCAAGCCACCGCCCTGGGCACTACCCACTGGGCTCTTGGCCCGCTGAATGCTGGATCCCTGAACGCAGGTGGGCTAGCGCTGGGCACTTTCCGGTTCGATGCCACGCCTCCGATGGGCCATCCCTGCTGCGGGGGCTGGATCAGCCCGGTGAAGACGGTGGAAGACCCGCTCGACGGTTTGGGGCTGGTGCTGCTGGGGGCCGGCAAGCCTGTGGTGGTGTGCGCGGTCGATTGGACCGGCATTCTCAATTCCAACCACCTTGCCTGGCGCGCGGCCTTGGCCCAGGCCGCCGGCACCACGCCCGAGCGCGTGCTGCTGCACTGCGTCCACCAGCACGATGCCCCCTTCGCCTGCCTCGATACCCAAAAACTCCTCGCCGCCCACCAGGGTATCCCCGGCACCCTGTGGCCAGACTTCAACCAGGCCACGCTGGACAAGGCCCAAAAAGCCCTCGCCCAGGCGGTGAAGAACGCCGAACCCGTCACCCGCATCGCCAAGGGATCCGCAGAGGTGGAGCAGGTCGCCTCCAACCGGCGCGTGGACCGCGACCCTACCGGCAAGATCAAGACCATGCGCGGCAGCGCCTGCAAGGATGACCGACTGCGCGCCCTGCCGGTGGGGCTGATCGACCCGCACCTGAAGACCATCGCCTTCTACTCGGGTGAGAAACGCCTGGCTTGCGTCCACACCTACGCCACCCACCCCATGAGCCACTACGGCAAGGGGAATGTCAGCAGCGATTTCGCCGGGCTGGCCCGCAAACGGGTACAAGCCACCGACAGGGACCGCGACTGCCTGCACCTGTATCTGACCGGGTGCGCCGGCAATGTGGCAGCCGGCAAGTTCAACGATGGCTCCCCCGAGGCCCGCACCGAGCTGACCTACCGCCTGTCCACCGGCATGTCCAACAGCCTGGCGGGACTTGAGGCCGCCAAGACCACCACCCTGGATTTCCGCACCGTGGAGATCCGCCCCAAGGCCAACACCGCGCTGGTTGCCGATGGCTTGCGGCAGAAGATTGCCAATGACAAGCTGGCCCTGGTCGGCCGGTCGCGCCCTGGTTTTGAGCTGGCCTGGCTGGAACGGGTCGCCAAGGGTCAGCCATTGGTGCTGGCGGCCCTGCATCTCGGAGACCTGACCCTGCTCAGCCTGCCGGGCGAGTGCTTCGTCGAGTACCAGGTGCGGGCGCAGAAAATGGCACCCAACCGGTTTGTGGCCACCGCCGCCTATGGCGATGGCGGACCCTGGTACATCCCCACCCGCGAGGAATACCCCGCCGGCGGATACGAGGTGAGCGTCGCCTTCTGCGATCCGGGTGTGGACGGGCTCATCGAGGGCGCCTTGAAGGGCCTGCTAGCCTGATCCGTGGCGCCCCCGGTACGCCTCTTTCGCCTAGATCGAACAAGCGATTTCCATTAAAGTTAAATAAGTGGATATCACTCCGCACCGGAGCGCTGACCCACGATTGCCGCGAATTCCGTGGGAAAATCGATGAATTTGATCCTTCCCACGCCCCCGGCCGATCTGGAAACCGCATATTTCAATCCCGGGTTTTTGCGACTCAGCAACCTCAATTGGTTGAATCTGGGTTTCATAGTCGCCATGCATGCGGGCGCGGTAGCCGCACCCTTTTTCTTCAGTTGGTCCGGCTTGGCCTGGATGGTGGGGCTTTACTGCTTTACCGGCTGCCTGGGCATCACATTCTGTTACCACCGCATGCTCACCCACCGGGGTTTCCGCCTGCACCCGGTGCCCAGGTTTTTCGGGCACCTGGCCGGCGCACTGGCACTGGAAGGCCAGCCTTTTTTCTGGGCCATGGCGCACCGGGTGCATCATGCCCGGTCCGACCAGCCAGGCGATCCCCATTCACCCTTGGATGGGCCCTGGTGGTCACACATGCTGTGGCTGGTGCAGCGCCGCGACAAGAAATCCCGCGATCTGCTGGTGGAAAAATATATCCCCGACCTGAAGCGAGACGCCCTCTGCCGATTCTTCGAGGCCACCTACGGCTGGTGGAACCTCGGTCTGGCAGTCGCGCTGTTTGTCGGCGGTGGCTGGTCTTGGCTGCTGTGGGGCCTGTGCCTGCGTGTGGTGTTTGTGTGGCACATGACCTGGGCCATCAACTCGGCCACCCACATTTGGGGCTACCGGACCTACGAGACCACCGACCAGTCGCGCAACCTGTGGTGGGTGGCCCTGTTCACTTTCGGCGAAGGATGGCACAACAACCACCACGCCCAACCGGCCGCGGCCTATCACGGCCACCGCTGGTGGGAAATCGACACCACCGGCTGGATAATTTCCGCATGTAGACTACTAGGGCTGGCCTCGGAAGTGCGCGAGCCCAAGGAAGGCCGTCAGGCCAAGAACGCCGCCTGACTCAGCGCTTGTCGCCGTCCGCGCCCTGCAGGTTCACTCCCACCACGCCTTCCAGCGCCTGCAACTCGCTGGCCATCGGGTACAGCACCGAGCGCTCGACCAGGGTCACCCGGTAGTTCAACTCCAGGCACGACCCCTGCTTGGCCGAGCCCACACCCAAAAGGTGAATCTTCAGCGCGTGCTTGCGCAGCACCGGCAGCAACACATTTTGCAGGTCCATGCCCAGCGCCACGCGCACCTCCAGGCGGGCGGAGTAGCCGCCGCCCGGCCATTTACGGTTCTGCAGCAGCAGCATCAGCACAGCCGCCACCGTCACCGCCGGCAGCGCCACCAGGGCCAGCGCGCCATAACCCGCGCCCGCCGCCATGCCCATGATCACCGCGAAGATCACGAATGCCGTGTCGCGCGTGTCCTCCACCACGGTGCGGAAACGCACGATCGACAGCGCGCCCACCAGGCCGAACGCCCGCGCCAGGTTGTCGCCGATCACCTGGGTGACCAGGCTGATCAGCACGCACAGCAGCACCAGCGTGGTGGACAGGTTGTTCCACCCGTCACGCCGGGCAAGCGTCAGCCGGTAGACCAGCGCCACCATGAAGCCCAAAAATATGGCCAGCAGCGTCCGTTCCAGCACCGGACCTATGTCCAGCAGTTGCGCCGGCACAGGTGCCGCCACCGGCTTGCCGAACAGTTCGTCCGCGTCCATCAGTTGCATAATCCCCGACCCATGGTGCAAGTGAACCAAAGCACAAGATTAGCCCATCACCATCTGCCGGGGGAAGGGATATCGGGCCCCACCCATTGGCAAGGCGGGCCTGGAGGCTTCCCTCCAGGCCCGCCGCGATCCATGGCCCGGTCAAGCCAGGCCGTCATTTCGCCTTCGAAACTTCCGGATGTTTCAGCAAGAACTTGCGCCGGGCCTCGAAGAAGCGCCGCAGCGACTCGCCCTCCCCGGGAGCATCCGCGGTGGAGCTTAGAAATTCCTCATAGGAGGACAACTTGCGGGTGTCGGCTTTGATTTCGGCGTCCACCAGCTCCCGCAGGGCCTTGACCGTGGGCGCCATCTTGGCCCAGTCCAGATCCTCCTCCGCGAGTTGGCGCACCTTGGCCAGGTAAGCCTGCTTCAGTTCCGGCACCGCCAGCACCTTGCTGCGCAGGGGCTTGCTTGGGTCGCTCAACCCGGCCAGGGGATTGATCTCCAGGCCCGAGCCCATGTCGGCGCGATTGCCACCGGGCCCTCCGGGCCCGCCGGGGCCGCCCGGACCACCTGGGAACCCGAAGCCCATCGGTCCGTTCTTCTGCATCTCTTCCAGTTGCTTGCGCTGCTCGGGGGTGAAGAGCGCTCCCAACTTGGCGTCGGTCTCCTTCTGTAGCGCATCCATCTTGGCCCGCTGGTCGTCCGTCAACTCCAGCATGTCACGCAGGAAAAATGGCATGATGTCCCCCGGCTTGGGTGGCGCGGGAAACCCGCCAGGTCCGCCGGGCCCGCCGCCGGGCCCGCCTCGCCCTCCGGGTCCACCCCGACCACCACGCCCGCCAGGGCCGCCCATGCCGGGGCCGTGCGGGGCGTGGAACGCCTCGTTCATGTCATGCGGCAGGATGTGGAACTTCCCCTTCTCGTCGAGCGCGATGCTGTAGTCGCTCGACCGGATCCAATAGCCATCGCCGTTGATCAGGCCGATATCCAGCGCCAGGAACCACAACAGGCCGTCGATGTCGAGGATCTTTTCCAATTCGCCCTTCAAGCGGTCGGTCGGCGTCTCGTTCAGCACCCGGCACAGGTTGACCAACGCCTCCCAGCTCTCTTTCTTGTCGCCCGACTTGATCTCGAACCGGCGCTTGTAGTCCTCGAGATTGTCCCCGGTGTATTCCAGCCCGCCCCGTCCACCCGGGCTCCCGCTCACCTTCCAACGGGCCCCCTTGGCGCTCTTGAAGTTCTCGGTCATGAACTCCTTGTTGAACTGCTGGACATTGGCATAGATACCCCAGCTCTCGTCGTTGATCACCACCTTCACCAGATTGGCCTTGGGTGCGGGGATATGCCGACGCGCGATCTGGCTGTACAGCACGGTGCTGAGGAAGGTGGGATCCTCGTGGGCGTTCAGCAGGTTCAGCGTCCGGTATCCCAGCAGGCGCTGCTTCTCGTCGGCCATGTCCACATCGAGGTTGAACGAGCGCTTGCTGCCGGCGGGCACCATACCGAAGGAAGACATGCCGCGGAAGCGCACCCCCACCAGCGGGTACTTCTTGCCATCCACCGTCAGCGTGCAGGGCACATCCACATCCGTCCCGTGGAAAACCTCCAGCTCCTTCTCCCAGTCCGCGTTCTCAAACTCCAGAAACAGGGTCCTCAGCGCGGTGGTGTCGTACAGCCCCACGGTGGCCGGGTAGGTTTTCACATCCGCCTGGGCCACCTTGGGGCCGGGCTTGCCTGGTTCACCCCGCCCCATGCCACGCGGACCACCGGGTCCCCGGCGGCCACCCCCCTGGGTGCCCAGGTTTTCGCGGGCGGCCTTGCGCTCCTCCAGATTCAGCCAGCCGTTTTTGTCCTTGTCGTATTCCTTCAGCACCTTGCGCTCGGCCCCGCCGAATCCGGGTGGCCCGAAGCCGCCGGGACCGCCAAACCCGGGAGGGCCCCCTGGACCCCCAAACGGCGGAAACCCACCCGGGCCGCCGGGTCCGCCAGGCCCGCCAGGGGGCTGGAACCCTTCAGGTGGCTGGGCCACCGCTTGCCCGCCAAACACCACGGCCATACCCAATGCCATCCAGCCCCGGCGCCACAACTTTCCGTTCCATTGAAGCATCGAAAAAACTCCTTTAAAAATCCAAATTAGATTCATCACACTTATTCTGATCTCAAGGTCGCTGGTCACGCTTCCCCGGTCCCCGATCGCCCCTCGGCTCGCCCTGGCCTGGCGGGCCACCCCCCGGTCCCCGGGGCAGTTTGAACGGCTTGCCGGTCATCTCGGCCCACTTCGCCTGCTGTTCCGTTGTCAGGATGGCCATCGCCTCCCGGTTGAGTTGGGTCTGCACCATCTCCCCAACCGGCCCGAAACCGCCAGGGCCTTTCGGGCCATCACGGCCCGGGCCGAATTCCCCGCCGCGGAAAGGCCCGTGGTCGGCGGGCCCTCCACCTTCCCGCCTGGGTTCGCGATTCGGCGGCCCGCCGCCGAATATCCTGCCCGCCACAGTCTTGTCCATCAGGGCTCGAATGTCCCGGCGCTGGTCGGTGGTCAGCCCCAGTTTTTCCGCCACATCCGGCTCCGCGAACACCATCGGGCCGCGGAGTTGCAGCAAAATCTCCTCGAACCGTTTCTGCTGTCCGGGATTCAACAACCCCCGCATCACCGCCTCCTGCTCCCGGGCCATCGCGATCCGTTCGCGCTCGTTCTCCCCCGGCTGGCCGCCCGGCCCCCTGCGAAACATGCCGCGGAACCGCTCCTCGGTGTTGCGCACCAGGGCCACTTGCTCGGAATCTAGCCCCAGCTCCACCTGCACCCTCGGGTTGGCCAAAAAGCGGAACTGCGCGGCACCGGCCAGCGAGGTCAGCTCCGCCACGATCGTCCGTACGCGGGTGCGGCTGGCCTCCAGCTCCTGCTCCAGCGCCGGATCCTGCGACTCCTGCACCTGGTCGAGAAAGTCCTCATAGTAAGTGAGCGCTGCCTCCAGCATCCGCCGACGCACCGGCTCAAGCGGCGGGATGTTGGCCAGTTGTTCCTCGCTGATGCTGACCAGTTGCTCCACCGCCTCGCGCGCCTGGCGGAAGCTTTTCTCAGCCAGCACCCGTTGGTCGTTGGCCTCGTCTGCCTTGATGCGCTCGTTCTTGTAGGCGTTCCCCACCAGCACCGTCGCGACCGACAGGCCCACCAGCAAAATGCCGAGCGCCGCCAACCCGGTGACCGCGATCCCCTTGTGCCGCCGGCCAAACCGCGCGGCGCGCTCCAGCAGCGAGGGGGGCCGAGCCAGGATGGGCCGGTCATCCAGGAATCGCCCCAGGTCCTCCGCCATCTCCCGGGCCGAGCCATACCGGTCGTCCCGCTCCTTCGAGCAGGCCTTCAGCACGATGGTCTCCAGCTCCAACGGGATGGTCGGGTCCAGCTTGCGGGGAGCCACCGGCTCATCCTGCGCGATCTGCGCCAGCAGCGCGTTCCGGTCCTTGCCACCAAACAGTGGATGCAGCGTCAGCAACTCGTACAGCGTCGCCCCCAGCGAGTAGACATCGCTGCGGTGATCCACCAGCCCGGGCTTGCCCAGCGCCTGCTCCGGGCTGGCGTACCGCAGCGTGCCCAAAATTTCCCCTGTGCGCGTCAGCCCGGGGTCCTGACTCACCCGGGCCAGGCCGAAGTCGGCGATCCACAGTTGGCCGCGCCCGTCCAGCAGCAGATTGGCCGGCTTGATGTCGCGGTGCACCACACCCATCTGGTGCGCGTGCTCTAGTCCGCCGGCCGCCTGCAGCCCCAGCTCGGCCACCCAGCGGTGGCGGTTCTTCCCGCCCGACTGCATGCTGCGGCTGATGTTTTCCGGCAGGGCCGTCGCGCTTGCCGTTTTCATGGTCACGCCGGTCACGGGCGTCGCTGAAACCGCGTGGTGCGCCGGCGCGGTGGTGGCATCCGGCCCCCGGGCTGCCGGTGCCACCCCGCTTCCGGATCGCGAATCAGGTCTTTCGCCCGGGCCGGCCTTGCGGTCACCCAGCGTGTCCACCAGGGTGGCCAGGCTCTGCCCCTCGATGAACTGCATGGCGTAAAAATGCACGCCCCGCTCCATGCCCACCGCGAACACCGGCACGATATGGTCGTGCCGCAGGTTCGCCGCAGCGAGCGCCTCGTTGCGAAAACGCTCCAGCTGACGCGAGTCCAGCGCAGCGGCGAATGGCAGCACCTTCAGGGCAACCCGCCGCCTCAGCGTGATCTGCTCCGCCTCGTAGACCACTCCCATGCCACCGCGGCCCACCTCGCGGATCAGCCGGAAGTCCCCGAGTGTGCCCAGCTGTTCGAGCGGAACACCCC
>JAFMJU010000118.1 GCA_017853285.1 Gemmataceae bacterium | reverse complement strand
CGGGCTGGCAACCGGAATGGGGGGTATTTCCTCATCCAATTCGAGGACCAGGTCAGACTCGACCGGAACCGCGGGGATCGCCGCCTGTTCGGGCAAGTCTTCCAGATCGACCAATTCCACCTCGTCCGCTTCATCAGCCGGAACGGCGAGCGCCTCGAGCAACTGGTCCTGGCGGAGCCGGCGGGTCGCATCCGCCCGCAGGGTGTACTGCAAAACGAATTCCACCTTGCCGAAGCGGAGCCTGGACCCTGGGTTGACCTGGGTCAGCCCCCCCACACGGGTTCCGTTGACAAAAGTGCCGTTGGAACTGCCTTGGTCCTTCACCTGCCAGAAACCCTCCTGGAAGCTCAAAACACAGTGCTTCCGGCTGATTTCAGGTGAAGGAATGCGCAGGCTGACTCCCTCGGCCCTGCCCACGGTGATTACCGGTTTGGTCAGTTGGAATCGCTGGACTGGCTTTCCCGGGCGGGAAAGGACCAAAACCCCCAGAGGGGTTTGTCCCTTGCCAGTGACTGGTTTGGAACCGGCCATGTCCGCTCACTCAAACCGGGTTCGGGTGTTTCCAGAAGGGCCCGCAAAAAGCCGGACACCCGGCGGGCCGTGCCTGCCGGGTGACCTTATTGCACACCAGAATCAGTCGCCGATCAACGGCTGGCGGGCTTGCCGCCATCGATCAGGTTGCCGCCCAGGCCGTTTAACCGGCCCCCAGCGGTCTCGGTGGCCATGCGGGCGGTCACCTCCTGGGTGTTCTGCATGAAGGCCTGCACCCGGTTCTGGTACAGCCGCTTGGCGGAAGCCGAGGCCTCGGCGGGTTTCACCGGCGTGGCCACCGGTTCGACCTGCTGGACGGTGCCGGCGCCGCCGGCGCGGATGCCGCCGCTGGAGGGCAGGTTCGGCTCGGTCATGCGGCGAAGGGTGTGGAACACATCCTGCCCCTTGGGCTGCTGGACGGTCTTGGTCATCTTGGGCGGCAGAACCACCGCCAGTTCCTTCCGACGACCTTCGTTCAGGTTCACCTTCAGGCTGGGGCTGCCGTTCAGGTCAACGGTCTGGATCTCCTCGCGCTGCTCGGGAGAGCCCTGATGGTGGATGATCCGCACCTGGGCCTTGCCGTTCACCGGCATGCCCCAGGCGGAGCGGACCGAAATCTCGTAGGTTCCCGAGAAGCCTTCAGCAGCCACATACCGCTCGGTCGTGGCGTCACCTGCACGGTCGCCCACCAGGGTGCCGCCGTTGGGGGTCTGCCGCGCCAGGGTGGAGCAGGTGCTGCCCGTGGGCTCCTTCACCACCAGATCCAGATCGGCATCGCCGGTCCAGGAAAGTTGCACCACCAGATCACGGCGGCCCAGGTCGCCCGCCTTGCGGATCAGGGTCTCGCGCTCCTGGGGCTTGGCCTGTTGCGCCAGGCGGGAAGCCATGGCATCCAGCGAGCGACGGGCCTTGGCCTGCAGGTCGTTACCGCCCTCGGGCCATTCCTGTTTCAGCAGATTGCCGGCCGCCCAGGCCATGGTGTTCACATCGCTCACCGTCTCGGCGTAGCCCAGAGCCTGGGCATAGGCCTGCGGGGAGTCCGGAGCCAGTTGGGCGGCCTGCTTGCAGAACGCCAGGGCCCGGTCGTACCGCTTCAGGCTGGCCATGCCCTTAGACGCCTTCAGGTAACCCTCGGCATCGAGCGGTTCCATGTCGGCCAGAGCCACCTCGGCCCGCTCGATCTCCTCGGGGGCCGCGCCCGACTCCCGGAGGGCGATGGCCAGGGCCTCGTAGACCCAAGGCTTTACCACCAGACCCTTGCGCAGGTCGGCCTTCAGGAACTCGGCGGCATGGTCCCACATCTGGTTGGCGGCCAGGAAGTCGGAGACCGCGATGATGATGCCGGGCTCGTCCACGCCCTTGGCCAGGGCTTCCTGCCAGATCTTGCGCGGATCCAGATCCTTCTTGTCTTTCACCGGCTTGTCCAGGGCGGCCAGGGCGCCATCCCGCTTGACAGGCTTGGCGGCCATGCCCACCGGGTTGGCGCCACCCACCGGGGCCACAAAGTTGCTGTAGAGCTCGGTGTGGATGTAGGAGGTACCCTTGATCACCAGCGCGTTGGCAGGTTGGAAGTAACCGATCTGGTTGCGCTCCTGCTGGTCGCCGGCGTTGGGGTCCACCTGGGCCAGCGGGTCGGCCGGCTGGTTGCCTGGCAGGGTGATCGGAGCCGCCCAGTCGGATGGACGACCCACCAGCTGGCGGATGGTTGCGACCAGCACATCGGCGTAGTTGCCGCCCTGCAGGCCGAACTGCGCGCCCTGGTTGCCGAACTGGCCCATCACGCCGAGGCCGCCGTTCTGGCCGAACTGGCCAACCTGGCCCTGCTGGCCGAAGTTGCCCACCGCGCCCACGCCGAGCTGGCCGCCGATCTGCTGGCCACCCACGGCACCACCCAGGTTGCCGGCGAAACCGCCACCGCCACCGGCGTTGAAGCCGCCACCGGCGCCCAGAGCGCCCGCCGCGCCCACGTTCTGCAGGGCGCCCAAGCCGTTGAAGGAGTTCTGCGCCACCTGCCCGGCGAAGCCGTAGCTGCCGCCGTATCCGAACAAGGTGGACTGTTGGACCACCGAGTTTTGGGCGAAGGAGTTCGGGGCGCCGTAGACGATGTCAGCCACCGGGTAAGCGCGAGCCACCTTGTCCAACAACTGGAACTGGCTGGTGGTGATCTCGATGTGATCCCGCCGAACAACCGCAACAGCGTTGCCTTCGGGCGAGTTGCTCTTGATGCGGCTGATGATCTTCTTGATGACCGAGCTCAGGGTTGCGCGCATCTTCGGGATGGCGTCGCCGATCTCGCTGTCAGCCGGCTTCTCCAGGCCGGCGGCCTTGAAAGCGGCCTCGTTGAACTCGAAGGAGATGTTGTACTCCTTGCCGAGCTGGTCCAAGGCCTCCTGAACCTTCGTGGTGGCCTCGTTGATGCCCGCGTAGTCGATGGTACGGCCTATCACATCCTTGATGCGCATCGCCGCCTCGGGAACATTCGACCCGAAGCCCTGGGTGTCATACCGGTCGATACGCTTCTTGGACAGGTCGGCCCAGTCCTTGTAACGGCCCTTCATCACCGGGCTGTCGGCGTCGGGATAGAGCACCGGCGGCTCGTCGGGGAACGGGATGTGGCTGCGCTCCACCTCGTACAACACCGCCAGCCACTTCTCCTCGCGCACGCGCACCAGATCGCGGAGTTGCCTGTAATACCAGCCCCTTTGGGCGATGGTGTAGGCCGCGGAAACCGCCGGTGGCACCTCCTCGCCCTGGTTGATCAGGTCCTGCCGGATCGCCTGGGCCTGCTTCTGGGCCAGATCCTCGCGGGCCTGGTTCATCAGGGCCGCGTACTGCCGCAGGCGCTCCTTGATACGGTCCTGCTGGGCGGCGATGGAGCGCTCCTCCTTGCGCCGCTCCTCCAGGCTCACCTGCACCATCTGGCGCTCGCGCTCGTCGCGCTCGAGCACCTTGCCACGCTTGTCAAGTTCCTGCAGGCGGGCCTGGATGTTGCCGATGAGCGGCTGCTTTTTGTTGTTGGCGATGCTGCCATCATTTTCGAGCGAGCGGAGTTCCTGCTTCAGGTTCTCCTTGGAGGCGTTCACCTCGTCCACCGTCGCGGCGCGTGAAGCCTCGGAAAGCGCCCGGCGCACCTCGGCCTCGCGCTTCTGGAAGTAGACCTGGTTCAGCTTGCGCACCTGGTCGATGTCGGCCCCCACGATCCCATCGCGCGGGGCGTTGCCATCGGCTGCGGGAAGGCGTACACGATCGGGTTGGGCGGGGGCGGGGGCCGGCGCGGCAGGCTTGTCAGCCTTGGGGGCGTCCTGCTCCTCGATTTGGGCGTTGATCTGGCCCAGTTGTTTCATCAGCAGGGCGCGGGGCAGCTTGCCGTCGTTCACCTGGCGGGCGAGGTCGAAGCCGCGGCGGGCCTCCATGTTGGTCGGATCAATGCGGGCAGCCTGGTCATAGAGACGCAGCGCGTTCTCGGGCTTGCCGGTTGTCATGGCCCAGTTGGCGCGGGCCAGGCATTCCTCGCGGTTGAGGTAGGACTGGGTGCTGGCCAGGGCGAGGGCCCGGTCAGCCTGAACGAGCGCGGGACGCTCGGGGTTCACCTTCCAGTCGGCGATCATCTGGGCCAGGAAGAAATTCTCCACATCAAACCCTGGGATCTCGCGGGTCTGCGTCAGGGATTTACGCGCGCCGCCCAGGGTTCCGTCCATTTCCAGGGTGACAGCCTTCACGCCGGGATTCACCTTGCCAACCACCAGCGTGGGAACATCCGACCGGAGCGGCGGCAGCTTGGCGGGGTAGGTTTCCACCACACCCTCGCCGGCCTTCACCGCCGTGGGGTAATACACAGGCACATCCACCGCGGCCCGCAGCTTTTCGGCCACCGAGGCGGGGGCGTCTCCCTCGTTCACGCGCACGCAGCGCCCGCCCGAGGCGGTGGCCAGGCCATGGAGGTTGAGCGGGTCCATCCGGGGACCCATCGGCACCGCGAACATGGCAACCCGTTTGCCAACCAGTTCCGAGGCCACTTCAACCCTGTCCTCGGTCTCGAGCGGGTTGGCCAGGCTGAGGCCGTCGCCCAGCAGGATGATCGAACGGGAACGGTTACCCTCGGCCCCGAACAAGCCGGAGGCCGCGCGAATCGCCTTGGGAAGGTTGGTGGCGCCGGAGGGGTAGTCCTTCTCCAATTGCGCCAAGGCCTCCTTGGCACCGGCGGCATTCATCAGGCCCCGGGTGAGTTGCACCGGCTCGTTGCTGACCGACCACAGGCTGATCCGGTCTTCCGGACCACACTGGCCGATCAGTGCCCGCACAATCTCGATCGAACTGGTCAGCGGACCAACTGCCTGGCTGGCGGATGTGTCGACAAGCAACGCGATGTCGCGGGGTTGCTTGGACTCGGGCATTTCGGGTTGCAACTGAACCGCGAAGAGGCCCTCGCCGTTCACCGTGCGGTATCCCAGCCCGGTCTGGTGGGTGAAGCGGGAGATCCCCTGCTCCTCCTCCTGCCGCTGCTGCTGGGCGGTTAGAGCCACAACCGAGGGCCGGTTGTCCCGCTTCTGTTTGCGGGAGTCACCCCAGACCTTCACCCCCAGCACGGCGGCGGCAAGGCTCATGAAACTCACGCCAGCCGCCATCATCCGGTATTTCTTCATTGCCTAGCCCCTCAGGCTTTGTGTGCGAAATGCCCAGGCCGTTTGCACACCTGTACGGACGCAACTGGAACGCACCAAGTGCGGAACCTTGCGCGGTAATTTCATCCTTGAGCACAAAAAGACCCAAGGCAAGCAACCAAGCCCTTCTCAACGATTGGCAAGATAGGGCTAAACCTCGCGACCGGTCTATCCCCACCTCCAGCCCGGTCATTTTGATGAAGCCGGGCCAAACTGTCATTGCGAACCGGCCCCGACACGGTTCCCGCCCCGGGGCACCTCGGGATTGATTTTCAGCCCTGAAAACGGCCACCATGCCATCCATGCCGGGGGCCCGAAAACCCATAACCAAAGGCCCCCTTTAACCGGCAGCCCAAACAAGGGATTTAACCCGCCATGATCTTTGGTTCCGAGAACTCCACGCTGGCCCAATACCTGCGCGAGGTCTGGCAAGGGCGATTTTTCTGGATGTCATTGGTGCGCATGGACTTGCGCTCACGCTACCGGGGGTCGGCCCTTGGGATGGGATGGTCGCTGCTCAACCCTATCTTCATGACCACCATCCTCTGCACCGTTTTCAGCACCCTCTTCGGGCAAGACCTTCACACCTTTGCCCCCTATGTGATGACCGGTCTGGCTGTCTGGAGTTATCTGTCCCAATCGATGACGCTAGGCTGCCTGTGCTTTCATCAGTCAGAAGCATATATCATGCAACACCCAAGCCCCATGGCGATTTATCCGCTCCGGGTGGTGCTGGGCAATTGCTTCCACTTTGGCATCTCGTTGTGCCTGGCCATCCTGCTGGCCCTGTGGGGAACCGGTTGGCCGGGTTTCCTGCCCCTCCTGAGCCTCGTGCCTTCCATCGGGCTGTTCCTGATTTTTGGATGGTCATTGGCGTGCATCTTCGGGTTGATGACAGTGCACTTCCGCGATGTGAAACACCTCACCGAGGTGGGCATGCAGGTGCTGATGTACCTGACACCCGTCTGGTACCCCGCCAAGCTGTTGCAAGAGCGTGGTCTGGGTTGGCTGGTCCAAATCAATCCGCTGGCCCCCTTCCTGGAACTGGTGCGCGCGCCGCTGCTCGACCACTCCGTCCCGCCCCCCCTGGCTTTTTGCTCGGCGCTGGTGGTGGCGGTGGCATCCTTTGCCATCGCAGCCTGGTCGCTGCGGGTGCGCGAGCCCAAGCTGATCTTTTATCTCTAAACGCCCCCCGAAGGCGGGGCGGGATCATGGCACGGCATCGATCGTTCTTTCGGAGTGGGCATGGCGAGTGTGGAACTGAACAACCTGGGTCTCACCTTCACCGTGCGGCACGACAAGCACATCACGCTGAAGGATTTTCTGGTGGGCCGGATTTTCCGCGGTTTCACCAAGAAGCCCATGCAGGTGCGGGCACTGAGTGGCATAGATTTGCGGGTGAACGAGGGGGAGCGTCTCGGCATCATCGGTCACAATGGCGCCGGAAAGAGCACCCTGCTCAAGGTGCTGGCCGGAATCTACCAGCCCAGCGAGGGCAGCCGGCAGGTTCGGGGACGCATCTCATCCTTGTTCGACATCGCGCTGGGCTTCGAGCAGGAGGCCAACGGATGGGAGAACATCCGCTTCCGCTGTTATCTGCAGGGCGAAACCCCCGCCGGCGTGAAGGCCAAACTGCGGGAAATAGCCGAGTTCAGCGAGCTGGGCGACTTCCTCAACATGCCGGTTCGTTATTACAGCGCCGGCATGCGCGTGCGCCTTGCCTTCAGCATCGCCACCGCCATCGACCCCGAGATTTTGCTGGTGGACGAGGTCCTCTCCGCGGGCGACCTCGCCTTTCAGGGCAAGGCCCACCGCCGCATGCGTGAGATGATGGCGAAGGCACAGATCATGATCATGGTCAGCCACGACCTCGAGGCCGCCCGCGGCGTTTGCAATCAGGTGCTGTGGCTTGAGCACGGCACGGTGCGCATGCTCGGCCCGGCCGGCCAGGTGATCGACGCCTACCAGGAGTGGGCCGGAACCGCTCAACAAAGGGGCGAATCCAACCCCGGCGGCCAGGTGGTACAGGCCGCCGCCTGACCCTGTTTAACCCGAATTTCGACTGTTTGGAAATGCGATCCATGTCTTCCACCCTCCATCGATTGGACCGTGTGCTGCGCCCAGTGCCCTCCCCCAGAGCCATGGTCTGGGGAAGCCGCCTGCTGGCTGATGCTCTGGGCCGCCCTCTGCCCGACCAACAGCCTTATGGGGAATCTTGGGAGGCCAGCACCCACCCGCGTCACCACAGCCAGGTGGAGGGGGAGACGCATACCCTGGCCGAATTGATGCGCCATCACCCGGCCGACATGGTGGGTGATGGCGCCAACGCCGAAACCGCCTTTCCCTGGCTCATCAAGTGGCTCGACTGCCACGACTGGCTCTCCGTTCAGGTCCACCCCGACGCTGAAAAGGTGAAGAAACTCTGGCCCGGGGAGGGCTCCAAGAACGAGGCCTGGTTTGTCATCGCCGTGCGGCCGGGTGGCAAGGTGTGGGCTGGCCTGAAACCCGGCGTCACCCCCGAGCAACTGCGACAGGCCTCGCTGGATGGGACCGTGGCCGACCTGCTGGCCAGCTTCGAACCAAAACCAGGGGACTGCGTCCACCTGCCCGCCGGCACCGTTCACGCCGTGGGCGGCGGCGTGCTGATGGCCGAGGTGCAGGAATCGAGCGACGCCACTTTCCGGCTGTTTGACTGGAACCGCAAAGACGCGCAGGGCAAAAGCCGCGAGCTGCACCTGGAACAGTCACTGGCTTCGATCGATTGGACCAAGGGGCCGGTTTCCCCGATTCGCGCCGACAATTTCCCGCCCGTGTCTGGCCAAACCTCGACGCTCCGCCCACTGGTGCGCTGCCCGGAGTTCCATCTCGACCTGGCCGCCGGCGACACCCCGCTGGCCCTTCCCCAATCCGGCACGCTACGCGTGATCATCCAGGTGACCGGCAACGCCACACTGCTGCATGGGGGCAAGGCCCACCGATCCATGCTGGGTGATACCCTTGTGCTGCCCGCCGCGCTGCGCGATGCCGTTTGGCACCCCCAAGGACCGGCGGCCCTGCTGGTGGCCACTCTGCCGCCCCGTTAACGCCCGATCCATCCCCTAAACCGAGGTCACCATGGAATTCACCACCGGCAAGATCCCAGACCTGTTCTGGAAACCTCTCAAGAAATTCGGCGACGACCGCGGCTGGCTGGGTGAGCTGTTCCGCGAGGACGAGTTGCCCACGGGCTTTCAGGTCACCATGGCTTACGCGTCGATGACCAAGTCTGGCGTGGTCCGCGGTCCGCACGAGCATGTGGACCAGTCCGATTGCTTTTGCTTCATCGGACCGGGCACCTTCCGCCTCATTCTGTGGGATATGCGCAAGGGGTCACCAACCCACGGGGTGCGTCAGGAGGAGATTGTCGGGGTGGACAATCCGATTCTTGTCGTCATCCCCCCGCATGTGATCCACGCCTACAAGAACATCACCGACCACGATGCCATCGTCTACAACTTCCCCGACCGCCTCTACAAAGGCAAAGGCCGCGCGGAACCGGTGGACGAAATCCGCCACGAACTGGATCCCCACTCGGTGTACCGGGTGGATTGAGCGGAAATAAAAGAACCCCGCTCCAAGGAAGCGGGGTTCTTTTGAAAGTCGGCACTGACGGGTGACCTTCGGCCCACCCGTCACTTCAGCTTGATCATTTCCAGAAACTCGGTGTTCGACTTGGTCTTGGCCATGCGGCTGACCAGTTTCTCCATCGCCTCGACAGGCTTCATGTCCACCAACACGCGGCGCAGCGCGTGAATGCGGGGCAGGAATTCCGTGGAGATGAGCCGCTCCTCCTTGCGGGTGCCCGACTGGCTGATGTCCATGGCGGGGAACACGCGGCGGTCTGCCAGCTTGCGGTCCAGCACCATTTCCATGTTGCCGGTGCCCTTTAGCTCCTGGAAGATCACCTCGTCCATCTTGGAACCGGTGTCGATCAGCGCCGTGCCCACCACGGTCAGGCTGCCACCCTCCTCGAAGGCGCGGGCCGATCCGAACAGTCGCTTGGGCACCTCCAGGGCGCGGACATCCACGCCGCCGGACATGGTCCTGCCGCTGTTGCCGGTGTTCTTGTTGTAGGCCCGGGCCAGGCGGGTCAGGCTGTCCAGCAGCAGGAAGACCGGTTTGCCCTGCTCGGCCAGACGCTTGGCGCGCTCCACCACCAGTTCGGCCAGACGCACATGGTTAGACGCGTCGAGGTCGCTGGAACTGGCGAAGATCTCGCCGCGGATGGTGCGGCGCACCTCAGTCACTTCCTCGGGCCGCTCGTCCACCAGCAGCACCATCAGGTGCATGTCCGGGTGGTTGGCGCTGACCGCCTTGGCCAGTTGCTGCAGCAGTACCGTCTTGCCGGTGCGCGGCGGCGCCACGATCAGCGCGCGCTGGCCCCGACCCAACGGGGTGAGCAGGTCCATCACGCGGGTGGAGAGCGGCTCCTGGCCGGTCTCCAGCTTGATGGCGATGGTGGGATCCACCGCGGTAAGCGACTCGAAGTCGCGCGGCTTGTA
>JAFMJU010000117.1 GCA_017853285.1 Gemmataceae bacterium | reverse complement strand
CCATTGAGGGCTGGGAACCTGCCGGGTCCCAAACCACGGCAGCCGGCAGCGCCCGCTTGTTGAAAGCCACCGGTCCAGCCGTTGGCGAACCGATTCGCGCCATCCTGTTGCCCGAGGCCGGATGGATCCACTCCGTTCCACCGGGACGGGAAAGCCTTGCCAATCTGATCGCCTGCCGGTCCCAGGAAGCTGCGCCCCCGGAGGTGGTTCCCTTCCTGAATGCGTCGCCGGAAGGCGAAACACCCTGGGCGACCGGAACGCTTCAACCGGGAATTTGGCTGGGAGATCAGACCGCCCGCAACGGCAGGGCTCCTATCCCCCAGGCAATCCAGATCATCCGACTGGCCGCGAACACCCTGGGATTCCTCCACCAGGCCAAATGCCTGGCCGGCCCGATTGTCCCCGCGGAGGTGTGGGCCCCGCTCGACGGCAAATCCGCGCAGTTCCCCTGGGCCGGCTTCATCGGGGCCCGTCTGGCCGCCTGCGGGCCGGGCCACGAATTTTTAACTAATTTAACTCCCTTTTATCCACCCGAGGTCCTCGACGGGGGTGCCTGGGACATCTCGGCAGACCTCTACGCGCTGGGTTGCCTCGCCTACTGGCTGCTCACCGGCGAAATGCCTTACCAGGCGGCCACTGCCCCCGAATTGCGCGATCAGCAGCGCGCCCGTAAACCGCGAACACCCCCGGAATTGCGCATGGGAGTGCCACCGGTTCTCTCCGAACTGGTCATGCGGCTCATCTCCACCGAGGCCCACGAACGGCCGCTCAAGGCTCAACCGGTGGCCGATCGTCTGGCGGTCCTCGGAACCAACGCGGGCCCCTCCGTGACCGCGGGTGATGGCTACGGCGTCAGGACCGACCAGCGAAACGCGACTCCCATCCCGCGCCCCGTGGCGACCGCCATCGATGCCGAGATCAAGAAGCTCCAGCAGGAGGCTGAGGCGGCGGCGGCCAACCCGGAGCTCTGGTTGAAGCTGGCCCAGGCCCAGTTCAAGGCGGGCAGGGCGGGAGACTGCCTGGTTGCGGCCGAAAAGGCCCTGAAATTGAATCCCCGCATGGGTGCGGCGGCCCTCCTCCGCGTGGACGCCCTACTCGCCAAGGGCCAGGTGAAGCAGGCAATCCGTGACCTGCAACCCATTGCCAAGGCCTTGCCAGGCGCTCCGCAGGTGCTGCTGCGCCTGGCCAAGGCGCGCGCGGCCGATGGGGATCACGCGCGGGCGGTCACCGATTGCGATGGCGCCCTGAAAGCCGATGAAAAAAACATCGAGGCCTTGACCCTCCGCGCCAAGTCAAACCAGGCGCTGGGCAACAACGCCCGCGCCCTGGACGATCTCGACAAGGCCATCGGTTTTGCCGAAAAAGGAAAGCCGGGCGGATTCGCCCGCCTCCTCGCCCTGCGGGCCGAAGTGCACCTCCACCTGAACCGGCATGAGGAGGCCAAGGCTGACATTGATCAGGCTCTGGCCACCGATCCCGATAGCGTATCCGCCCGGCAGGTCCGGGTTCATTACCTGCTCGCCGTGGGCAAACCGGCAGATGCCGAAAAGGATTGTGACCACCTGGTTCGCCAGGCCGGACGCATGGCATGGCCATGGCTTTTGCGCGCCCGCCAGCGGCAAATGGCGGGTGAGTACCATCTGGCCCTGGAGGATTTCGATGAGGCCATGGGCATCGAGGCCACACCTTCCACCATGGCCCAGACCGCCCTGCTTCTGGCAGCCGCCCCGGAGAAATCGGTGCGGGACAGTGCCCGGGCCCTGGAATTGGGCAGGAAGGCTGCGGAGGAAACCGGTTGGGAAGAGCCAACCATCCTCGAGGCTGTCGCGGCCGCCTACGCCGCCTGCGGCCAGGGCGAAACCGCGGCCGGCTGGGTGATTAAGGCCATCACCAGGGCCAAGCCGGAAGACAAGGATCGCCTGCAGGAAACGCTGAAGCTCTACAAGGCCGGCAAACCCTACCGGCTGGGCAAATCCTAGACGACCGGATCACGGCACCGCCAGCCACTGCACGGCGTCCGCCGTGACATGCCCCTCGGTCCCCTCGTTCGCCACGATCACCCGGCTTACACCCGCCGGGAAATCCCAGGTGCCAAGCGACACGAAGGGTTTGCCCATGGCGGGCACCCGGGTCTGGTCAACGGGCACGGTCACCGTCTTGCCTCCATATTCCACCGTCACCGGCACCCGGCGGCTTCGGTTCGCGTTCGGGGAATAGGCCAGGCGGACCTCATACCGGCCACCCTTGGGGATTTCCGCCTCGAAAATCAGCCGCCCCTTCCCCTTGCCCGTGTTGCCATCATGCCGGTAACCGCTCCCAATATACCCGGGCACCGAAGAACTGGTGGCCCAGTTCCCCTCCGCCAAAGCCTGCTCATCATCCCGGACGATTCCTGGCAACTTGGCGATCTCAATGGGTGCTATTACACCCCGCGCCGCTCCCGGCCTCCTGGGCCGCCGTTCAAATTCCAGCACCTGCCCGTCCCGCAGCAAACGCTCCCGCAATCGGGCGTAGGGCACATCCGCCACTTTCAAGTTGTCATCAATCGCCAGCGCCGCCGCCGTCCCGGCCGATTGCCCCAGGACGAAAAACACCGGCTCCATGCGGATCGACCCGAAGGCGATATGCGTGCTGCCGATGCAGACCGGCACCAGCAAGTTGTCCACTGTTCCTGCCCTGGGAACCATGGCCCGGTAGCTCACCGGATACGGCCCGCCCGGGCTCTCCTGCACATCCCCCTCGTTTTGCACATTCCCCCGCGCGTCCACATACCGGGCGCAGTTGTGGGAATCCATGTTGTAGCTGCCCATACCCACCGGGTCGGGCACCGGGTCCAGACCCAGGCAATGCCGCTCGGTCTGGATCAGCTCGGCCTCCAGCCGCCTCCCCTCGCGCACATAGATCTGCCAGGGCCAGTTTCCGTGGCCGACGAATTCATCCCGCGCCAATCCCCATTGGGCGCAATGATCACGCACAGCCTGCGGCACCCGGGGGTGATTGGCCAAGGACCACATGAGGCCCTGCTGGTATTCGAGGTGCCTTTGGACGATGGCGGCGCGCCCGGCGTAGCCCGCCTGGGCGTAACCGCGGTTGCCCCCGATGAAATCCGTGCTGAAAGCCCCGTTGTTGTTGGTGTCCGTCTTGCCGTTGGGCATGGGTAGCGGATGCATCGGGATCCTCAGGTCCCCGGCCTCGAAATTCCGGAACAGCAACTCGTAGTCGCCCTCCCGGTAATTCGCCGGCTTGGCCCACGGGGTCAGGTTGTCCGGGTTGCGGGTCATGCACATGCGGAAGCAGTAGGCCTGCAGCCGCGAATCCCCCTCGCCCTCGGCGGGTAGCTCCGCCTCGATTCCCGCCAACAACCCGCTCGAGGGATCACCCGCGATCCGGTAGCCGCTTACAGGTTTCAGGAACCGGTGGTTGTGGGTGTTGCGGGCCCTTTGCACACCGTTGAGCGTCTCGTTGTGCTGGCGGTTCGATTCCCTGCCAACCCGGTGGGGCACCCCCGCGCGGGCGAGCAGATCACCCTCGTAACTGGCGTCAACAAACTGCAGGCCAAGGATCACTTTTCCGGACACCAGGCGGATTGACCGGATCCGCCTGCCCTCCAGACCCACCGCGTCCACTCCCTCGGAAAGGGCGTCCCCCTTCGCAAGTTCGACACCGGCCTCCTTGAGCCAGTCCTCCAAAACCTTTTCAGCCACCTTGGGCTCGAAGGTCCATTGCGCGTCCTCGCTGGGTCCAGTCCGCCAGGCGGGAGACTTGTCGCGTGATTCCAGGTTCCAGGCCCGGGGGTTCTCGTAATGCTGACGCAACCGCCGGTAAAACTCCCGGGCGATTCCACCGATCACCCGTTTCTCCCCCGAGTCCGTCGCACCCAGCCCCGAGGTGGTCATCCCACCCACATGGGCTGTGGGTTCCACCAGAATCGCGGTCTTGCCCATGCGCCTGGCCTGGATGGCGCAGGCAATGCCTCCGGGCGTCCCGCCGTACACGATCACATCGTGACCATCAGCCCCGGGAATCCCCGTCAGGGCCATCGCGAGAAGCGGTACGAGCATGGGGCACCCGGCCTAGGGCCACTCAGTGGGTGGATCCGTCCTGCTGGTCGATCTGTTCGGCCAGCTTCAGCGCCCGCAACAGGCCGCGCGCCTTGTTCAGCGTCTCCTGCCATTCGTTTTCCGGGATGCTGTCCGCCACCACCCCGGCCCCGGCCTGCAGGTGGGCGGCTCCCTTGCGCAACACCAGTGTCCGCAGGGCAATGCAAGTATCCATGTTGCCCGAGAAATCCACATAACCCACGGCGCCACCGTAGGGCCCGCGGCGCACCGGTTCCAGTTCGTCGATGATCTCCATCGCCCGCACCTTGGGCGCCCCCGAAAGCGTCCCCGCCGGCAGACAGGCCCGCAGCGCATCCAGCGCGCTCATGCCCGGACGCAGTTTGCCCGTCACGGTGCTGCACAGGTGCATCACATGGCTGTACCGTTCCACGGTGAGCACATCCTTCAGCCGCACGCTGCCGAATTCGCTCACCAGACCCACGTCATTCCGCCCCAGGTCCACCAGCATGATGTGCTCGGCCCGCTCCTTGGGATCGGCCAGCAATTCCGTCGCGAGCGCCTCGTCCTCGGCGCTGTCTTTTCCCCGCCGCCGGGTCCCGGCCAGGGGGCGGATGGTCAGCTCTCCGTCCTCAAGCCTGGTCATGATCTCCGGGGAACTGCCCACCAGGCTCAGATCCCCCTCGCGCAGCAGGAACAAAAACGGGCTGGGATTCACCACCCGCAGCGCCCGGTAGATGGTGAAAGGCGAGGAATCCGTCTTTGCCTCCAGCCGCTGGCTCAGGACCACCTGGAAGATGTCGCCGGCAAGGATGTACTCCTTCGCCTTGGCGACGGCCTCATGGAATTTTTCCCGGGTGAAGGTGGAATGGTAATCTCCGGTCACCTCACCCAGCGGCGCCAGGTCCACCACCGGAAGCGTCGCCCCGTCGCGGATCCGCTCCACCAGGCTATCCACTTGCCGGCAGGCCTTCTCATACTGCTCACGCGGATCACCCTCCGCGCGGGCATGGGCCACCACGAGCACGGTCTTGTTGATTTGGTCGAAGACAACCATGCGGTCGTACAGCGCGAACGCCAAGTCGGGTAGATCCCGGTCATCCGGCGGCGCGTCGGGCAGATGCTCCACCCACCGCACGGTGTCATACCCCGCGTGGCCCACCGCCCCGCCCAGAAAGCGCGGCATGCCGGGAAGGTGCGGGGCCTTGTGTTTCTCGATCAATGCCTCCAGGGCGCGCAGCGGGTCCGCGACCGTCTGGTGCTCCTCGCGTCCGTCGGCGTGCGTGATGGTTACGGAATTTCCCTTGGCGACAAAACGGCAGAAGGGGTCAGCCCCCAGGAAGCTGTAACGGCCCGGCTTTTCCCCACCCACCACGCTTTCAAACAGGAAGGACCAACGCGCGTCCCCCAGCCGATGGAAAGCCAGCACCGGCGTGAGGCTGTCGGAACTCACCTGGCGGTAGACCGGAACCAGTCCGATTCCCGGTTGTCGGGCCAGCGATTGGAATGTGGCAAAGTCCGGATAATACCTGTGCATGACTTGGCGGCGACTCCGGAAAACCAGGCGGCCTAACCGGCCTTCCGGCCACCCGGAATGTTGGCCGAAACCCCGCTGCCCCGTGTGATTCAGGCTAACGAATGGCGGGCGGTTTTGAAATGTGTGATGGTGATTTCCAGCCGGCCTCCCGGCCGGCAAAAAGAGAGGGCGGCCATTCAGCCGCCCCCTGTCAACTGGTCCAGGGCACCTACCCCTGATCAGGACTTGGCTTTGTCCTTGGCGACTTCGGCTGCCTTGTCCTTGGCCTTGTCTTTTGCTGCGTCCTTGGCCGCTTCTTTAGGCGCGTCCTTGGCATCTTTGTTTTTGGCTTTGCCCTTTTTGGCCTTCGCGTCCTTGGCGGGTTCCTTGGGCATGTCCTTGGGTTCGGGCAGCGGCACAAACTCCACGCCCACATTCACATCGCAGCCCTTCAACTGTTCCTGCAACTTCTTGGCCCTCTCCTTGGTGACCTTGGTCTGCCAGAGGTACAGGTTTTTCAGTTTTTTCAGTTCCGCCAGTTGGGCCAGGCCCTGATCCGTCACCGCGGTTTCGTACAGGTTCAGGTACTCCAGATCCTTCATGCCCTTGAGATGCACCAGGGCGGCGTCGGTGATCTTGGTTTTTTCCAGGTGCAGTCGCGTCAGCCCGTTCAGGGGCGCCAACTGCCCGGCGATCTCGTCATCGACCGGTTGCGATCGCAGGTTTAGCGCCACCAGCGATTTCCCCAGATCCTTCAGCGGGCTCAGGGTGGCGGCGCCGAACTTGTCCACCGGTTGCAGGAAGCTCACCTCCAGCCGGGGATCATTCTGGGCCACCTCCAAAACCAGGGCCCCCGTCGCGCGCAGGGCGTCCATCGCCTTCTGCTCGGCGGGATCCCGCTTCGCCTTTTCCTGGCCGATAACGGCCAACGAGGTCAAACCGGCCAAAAACAGAAACACCAAAAACGGACGCGCCATTCGTCTCACTCCAGATCGGCCAAGGTTTTCTCGGGAAAATCCGGGGGCCTTTTGAAATCTTCGGGCCCCCGATTCAACCGCCGGGGGTCAGGACAATTCCTGACGCACCCGCTCGAGCAGTTTCACGGTGGCCTTGATGCCCTCGGGTTCCGAAAGGCTGCCCCCTTCCCACTCCACGCTCACCCAACCCTTGTAGCCGGCCTTCTTGACCAGTTCGAGCATCCGCTTGTAATCGGTGTGCTTCTCGTTGCCATTCGCGTCGAAGTCGTGCGATTTGGCGCTCACGCCCTTGGCGGATGGCATCAACTCCTCGACACCCTTGTAACGGTCGTAAGTTTTGCCATTGCCAAGGTTGAAATTGCCGAAGTCCGGCAGGGTGCCGCAACGGGCGTGGTTCACCTTCTTGATCACCGCCGCCAGCCACGCGCCGTTGCTGGAAAGCCCGCCGTGGTTCTCCACGATCACATTGATGCCCTGGCTGTCACCATATTCGGTCAACGCGGCAAGCCCCTCGGCGGCCCGCTCGAGTTGCTCCTCGTAGGTGCCCGAAGAGGCGGCGTTCACGCGGATCGAATGGCAGCCCAGGAACTTCGCCGCGTTCACCCACTTGTGGTGGTTTTTCACGGCCTGCTTCCGCTTCTCCGGGTTGGCGTCACCCAGATTGCCCTCACCGTCGCACATGATGAGGATGTTCTCCACCCCCATATCCTTGCTCTGCTTCAGCAACTCGTTGCCGGTGGCCTCGTCCTCGGCTTTTCCCTTGTAGAACTGGTTCACATATTCCACGCCCGAAAGACCGAAATCCTTCTTGGCGATGCTCGGGAAATTGATTGGGTCGAGGGTCTTTCCAAAGAAGGCCTTGTGCAGCGACCATTGCGCCAGACCGATCTTGAACCAAGGCTCCGCCGCCAGGGTCGAGGCAGGCAGTCGGCCGGCGGCCAAACCACCCATCAATGCCGCCCCCGCAACCTGCAAGAAGGAACGCCTATCCGCTGCCTGGTTCAACATGATCTCAAAACTCCTGACAAACACCGCCGGGAAAGGCTCATTCCGTCCATTTGCCCCGGTCCGGTCGTGAATGCGATGGTAGCAAACCGGTTCCACCAAGCAAGCAACCCGCCCACGCTGCGAAAATTTGGCAAGCTCCGCGCGAATCAGGTTTACCGGGCCTGAAGGCGGCCGGATTGATAAAGCAAAATTGACTTGAACATTTGTACACTAAAGGGTAAATACTTCTGTGCCGGGTCGGGAACCAACAGGGTGATGCTGTTGCCCAAACCCGGATCACCCTTAAATCGGAAAATCAACCATGCAACCAATCGCCCCCGCAGACCATCGGCCCATTCAGGCCCCCCAATCAAACTCCGGGGAACCTCCCATGACCAAGTGTCCGATCTGCACCCACCACTTGATTCCACGAGGCAAAATGTGGACCTGCAGCCGCTGCCAATTTGAAATCTGCCTGGGTTGCTCAGAATCTTGGGCTTTGGCATAACCGACCGTCAAAAAAGAGCCCGAAAAAGTGTGTTTGAGGGAACTTTTTTAGTCCTTTTGTTAAAATGGGAAAATTGGGAACCTAAAATAAGCACCAAAGCCCCGAATGTTACCGCTAATTAATAAAAAAGACCATAAGTCGACAGAGTTCTCCTCTTTTTTCTTGAACCATTTCAAGCCTAGAATCGTATGGAACTGAGAACGAGTGTGAAAGTTTGACGGTTGGTGAAACTGGCCGGCCCGGGAAAAGGCCAATGCTGCCAGGAATGGTCGCGGTGAATCAGGGAAGAACAGCGTTCATTCACAGGAGATCCGAGCCATGTTGGTACTCAGCAGAAAAGTCGGCGAGAAAATCCTCGTGGGCAACAACATTGTCCTCACCGTCGTGGAGGTGAACGGTAACCGGGTTCGGCTCGGAATCGAAGCTCCGCGGGATATGGCGGTGGTTCGGGGCGAACTGGTTGGCAAAGGCCGCGATCTGGATGCGGAAATGCCAAAACCCAAAACCGCACTGTCCGAAACCGGCCTCGACAACGAGATGCCCGAAGGCAGTCACTTTGACTTGGTTCTCAACTAACTCTCCCGCCAGCTTCCTCCGGCCGGCAACGCCCAAGTCGGCCATGGAAGAATCCCCCGGTGCCTTCACCGGGGGATTCTTTTTTGCCCCTCGCCCTCATCCGCCTTGGAAATGCGCCTGATGCGCGCGTGGACTGCCCGGGAACCCGGGAGGTCCAGAGCAGGGGGACGCCCCCCGCTCCGCCCGGGCAGCCCCGCCCGAACCATCACACCCACCGGGGATGGCCGGGAATGAATTGGCAAATCCTGTACCCCGACCGCAAAAATTCAAAACCGCTGGATTTTTGCGGAAAAGGCTTGAGACAGCATTTCCGTTTGCCCGCCGGATGACATTCCATGCCCATGAATTGGGCACCCGAACTGGTCAGACCCTGAATGCTTATTAAGGCCCAAGGCCTCAACGAAAAAACCAGGTGGAGGAACTCGTCCCTCCACCTGGTTCCAGTTTCCGCCCACGCCTTGCCCGGGGCCTTACCCTACAGGCGATTGCTGTATTTCTTCACGCGCCTTCCGAAGACGGGTTGAGACGGGGGCTTGGGCGCCTCCGGCCCCTTTTCGGGTCCGGAGGGCTTGGGCTTCACCGATTCAAACCCTTCCACTTCCCGCTTCTCGAGAATCTGGTTGATGAACATCTCCACCTTGGTCAGGCGGTCACCCTGGTCAGGCGACACGAAGGCGATGGCGATGCCATTCGCGCCGATACGCCCGGTCCTGCCGATCCGGTGGACATACGCCTCGGGATCCTCGGGGATATCATAATTCACCACATGGGAGATGTCTTTGACATCAATTCCGCGGCCCACCACATCCGTGGCCACCAGGTGCTTGATCCGCCCGAGGCGGAAAGCCTCCATCACGCGGTCCCGCATCCCCTGGGGCAGGTCCCCGTGGATCATCGCCACCGCTGGAACCTCCGTTCGCAGCGCGCCGTACAGGTTTTCGGCCCACCGCTTCCGCTCCACGAAGATGATGCTTTGCGACGGCTTCTCGTCCTTCAGGATCCGCGTCAGCAAGGGCAGCTTGCGGTCCTCATCCACCGAGACATAGCTCTGGCGGATCTTCTTGACGGTGGGCTGTTCCGTCGCGATACGCACCTGCTTCGGGTCGCGCTGGTAACGCTGGGTGAGCCG
>JAFMJU010000116.1 GCA_017853285.1 Gemmataceae bacterium | reverse complement strand
GCCACACCAAAATCGGTCAACTTCACCTGGGGGCAATCCGGCCAGCCTTTCACGAGGATGTTGGACGGCTTCAAGTCACGGTGCACCACACCCCGGTCGTGGGCATGTTTGAGGGGTTGGCAAATCTGGATGGCCAATGCCACCGCTTCTTCCCAGGGAAACGCTCCGCGGGATTGCAACAATTCCTGGAGGCTGCCACCATCCACAAATTCCATGGCAAAACCGAGATGTTCTGCCGAATGGGTTGCCTCCAAAAAGGTCACAATCCCGGGGTGGGACAGCTTGGATAGGATTTCCATTTCCCGCTGGAAACGCAGGGAAATACCGGGTTCCTGGGTCAAGGATGCCGGAAGGATTTTGATCGCGGCCTGTTCTGGAAATCCATCATTTGCCGATGATTCCAGACGTTCAGCCAGCCAGACTTGGCCCATGCCTCCACGGCCGATTTCGCGGACAAGCCTCCAGCGCCCGAATATCCGCTCCTCCCCTGCCATCAAATAACTCCAATTGGGAAGATGCGACCTATACTTGGCTTGATATTGCAGGAAATTCCGCCGTCACGTTTTTGGAACCAGAACAGGAGACATGGCCTGTGCGCCCAGACCCCTCAACGGCTCTCCTGTTGATCGCCCACGGAAGCAGAAACCCGCTGGCCAATCTGGACCTTGTCCATATCGCGGAGAGTTTCCGCAACGAGGGGTTCCCCAAGGTCGAGGTGTCCTACCTGGAACTGGCGCCTCCCGATATCCAGGAGGGCGGGTCTGCGTGCGTGGTTCCGGGAATCAACACTGTGCTGATGCTACCCTATTTCCTTTCGGCTGGCGTTCATGTCCGGCAGGACCTGGAGGAAGCCAAGAAAAATCTGGAATCCAGCCACCCTGGGGTCAGCTTCATTCTGGCCAAGCCCCTGGGGCCCCATCCCCAACTTGTGGAAATACTTAAACTCCGCGGGGATGAGGCCTTGACCATCAGGTAACGGCTACCTCCCCAGTGTTTTTGCCAACTCAAATATTTCAGCTGCTTCCAATCTTCGGCTATTTTTCTCAAAAAGGCTGGCGACACAGGCGCGGTGTAACTTGATTTTGAACCCACCAACACCCAATGCCCCATAACAAATCAGGCCGGATCTTTCCCTGGCACAATCAGTCGGTTCAATTCCCTCCAAGCCCAGGGGGGGCACCCCATTCAGGTCGATCAAAACCTGGATCCCCCCCAAACTTGCCAACCTGGAAACTGATGTGAATTTTGCCCCGGCCGCCCCGGCGGATACCACCAGGGAGCACCCCTGGACATTCCGGGCAATGTCATCTTCATTGGTTATTTCCACAGGGACCACTGCTTGGGTATTGCTGGTGTTAGACAATCGCTGGGCAATGGTTTTGGCGACCAAATCCGCTTTGGACTTGCTTCGGGAACCCAAAATCACCTTGGCGCCCTCTCTTGCCAACAACAGGGCCACCCTGGAACCCACCGGACCTGTACCACCCAGAACCAGCGCCTTTTTTTCGCCAAAGTTCATGTGGTCGGAGGCCTTGCGCACCGCTGCCGCCGCGGTGGTATTGCAACCGTTGGCGTCGAGCATGGTGGAAACCTGAAGGCCGTATTGCGGAATCATGGCCCTGTGGACTTCGTCCAGGATTGCCTCCGCTTGCCCGACATTGCTCCCTCCGACAAAGATCGCCGTACGCTGCAAATCCTTCGGGGAACGGGTGAATATGCAACCATGCACCAGTCCTTGGACCTGCGAAGGCTTCACCCCGCCATGGGCGAAAAGGACATCAGCGCCCGCATCCACCGCGACCACCCGGTCAAAGACACTGGCTTGCTCATCCGGATCCAGCATCAGGAGAATTGTCCGTTTATCCATTATCATCACCCGGTTTTTATGCATCTACCTTCGAAAGCAAAAAAGGCGGGGACATCACGGATGTCACCGCCTTGCATGGCATTTTTCCCGGCAATTCCCGGTATTAAACCGGGAGCCAAGCCGAAAAAAATGAATTACTTGGGAGAGAAGGGGTGTTTCGCCGCGGCCTTCTTGGCGGTCACTTCCGAAACCGCGGGCTCATTCTTCATGGCCCGGGCGATTGCCAACTTGGTGGCGTCGTAGTTGTATTGGAAAATCTTGTTGTCATCGGCGGCCGCAGGGTGGATGAACACACCGCAAACCACCACCAGTTCGTCGGCCTGGTTGGAGGGAATGACGCCTTCGGCGGCACTGTCGGCAACCGCGCGTGCCACGGCAGCCTGGGCTGGCCCAAACATCTGGACAGCCTGCTTCATGCCTTTGATGGTGACCTTGGTGATCATCACGGTAGCCGGCTTGCAAAGGAGGTTTGGCTCGACGACGGCGAGGAGGGAACTGTGCCCGGCCGACTGATTCGCCAAGGCGTTGGCGAAAGCCACACCAACAGGGCCATTCTTGCTGCCGATCAGAAGGTCGATATGGGCGATCTCGTTGCCGTCACCGACCAGGGCTTCACCGATGTGCATGGACATGGGAGACAATCCTTTACTGGGTAAGGAAAATGGGAAAGGTTGATGCCTGACCAAAAACCGATTCTTGCCAGACTGTAGTTGAAAATACAGGTTGGAAAGACGGTTGGCCAGCAAGAGGCGGTTATCTTGAAAAATCGGGCAAAAAAGTTATCATTTTAGCAGGGTTCCAAGGTGTGAATGGCACCACCTTCGCCTTGGAAAGCTATCGGTTCAATCATTTTAAAAGGTGTTTCACTTCGCCTTTGGTGCTCCACATCCCAAGAGGTCATCGTTTCAAGATGTCACAGCCAGCCTTTACCGCCACCAAAATGCTCACCATGGGCCTGACTCCGGGCAAACTGCGTGGCCTGCAAAGGATCAGCAATCCAAACGGCACGCTCACGATGGTTGCCACCGACCAAAACAGTTCCATGATCGCCATGATCAAGGACAGCCTCAAGAAGAAAGGTGAGAATCGGGAGCCTACCTTTCAGGAAATTGTCGAGGCCAAAATTGTCCTCGCATCCACGATCACCCGCCATTCGTCAGCCGTTCTCGTGGACGGTTATTACGGGGTTTGGAATTCCATGGTAAGCCTGGCGGTGCCGAGGGATGTCGGCCTGCTCGTCCGTGTCGAGAAATCTGGCGGTCAGAAAAGCAAGCTGAACGCTCCTTTGGGCGAGTACGAGCCCGGATTCAGTGTGGGCAAGGTGAAACGGCTTGGCGCGGATGCGGTGAAGCTGCTTGCCCAATTCGAGCCGACGGAAGGTGAAAGCGCCGAGCACCAACTGGCCTTCATCCAGGATGTTTACGAGCAATGCAGGAAGCACGACATCCTGCTGCTGCTCGAACCGATCGCATTCCCGTTCGGCGACGAGAAGAAGGACAGCGCCAGCTTCCTGAAACGGAAGGCCGAAACCGTGATCGAAAGCGCCCGCCAGCTAAGCCGCTGGTGTGATGTCTACAAGGCAGAATTCCCTGGCATTCTGGGTCAGGAAAGCGATGCCCAATTGGCCGCGAACCTGAAAGCCCTCAATGATGCCAGCGAAAGGCCCTGGGTGCTCCTGAGCGCCGGGGTCGATTTCCCCGACTACAAGAAGCAGGTGGAAATGGCGATGCACGCCGGGGCAAGCGGTGTTCTCGGTGGCCGGGCCTTCTGGAAGGAATATTTCCTGCAGGATGGTCCCGCCAAACAACGGGCCTTCGCCGAAGGCGAATGCGCCGACCGTGTGAAGCAAATCGACGAAATCGTTCGCACCAAGGGTACCCCCTGGTACAAGTGGTACGGCCTCACTTTGGAACAGATTCACGGTCTGCGCGCCGCGGAAGGCTGGCACTTCCGTTACGGCGAAAAGTTTGGCGCCAAGGGCGTCGCGACCGGCGGCGAGGAATGGGGTTACTAATCTCCAACCTGGTTGATCCGTTAAACAAAGATGGGGCGCGGCTTGATTTGCCGCGCCCCATCTTTTTGGCATTTTCCGTTCAACTTCTAAGCAGGTGAAACAAGCCCAAATTCCTCTCGAAGGCATCGCCCGGCCTCTTGAACCTTGGCCCGGTCCACCACCACACTGAGTCGGATTTCACTGTTGTTGATCATCAGGATGTTGATGGAGTTCCTGGCCAAAGCGCCAAACACCGCGCTAGCCACCCCGGTGTGGCTCCGCATGCCAACTCCAATCACATGGATGGTGGCCAGTCCATTTTCAGATTCCACCCGGCAATCGGGTGCGATTTTTGCCATCAGGCTGTTGGTGACCGATTTGGCGCGTTCCAATTCGGACAGAGGGACAGAAAAACTCAAATCGGCGAACCCTCTGGAGTGATTCTGCACGATCATATCCACAACGATTCCGGCGGCGGCCACAGCCTCAAACACCTGCGAGCAAAAACCGGGGGCATCCGGAAGACCATAAATGGCCACGCGCCCCTGGTCCGTCTGGTGCTCGATATCGCTGACCATGATCCCTTCCATATTGGCGAGGCGCTGGGTCAGCAGGGTTGCCTTTTTTTCACAGGAAAGCGGATTGGGATTCTGATCCGGGATGATTTTCGGCGGTACTGTCACGGCCCGTTTGTCGAGATCGAACGCGTGATGAACCAGTCGAAGGGCCCGCAATCCGTCTTGCTTGTCCACCAGAACAGATATCTTGATATCGCCCGTTGTGATCATCCGAAGGTTGATTTTTTCCCGCGAAAGGGCGGCGAACATCCGTTCGGCAACTCCGGTATGCACCCGCATGCCGGCACCAACCAGGGAAACCTTGCTCACCTGGCCATCATGTTCCACCCGGGCCCCCATCTCCCTGGCGATTGGATCCAGAAGGGCCAGGGTTTTCTTCAGGTCGCCGGCGGGCACCGTGAAACCAATGCTGGCACGGCCCTTGGTGCTTGGATTTTGGGCGATCATGTCGACCACAATGGCCTGAGCCGCGATGGCCGTGAAAATGCGATGGCTGATTCCCGGGGTATCCGGGACATCCTCCACGGCGATGCGAGCCTCATCCTTGATGATTGCCGCGCCACAGACCGGGTTTTGGGTCATCCAGGATTGCTCCGGGATGATCCATGTGCCTTCAGCGTCGGAGAAGGAGGAACGGACCATCAGGGGCACATCGAATTTTTTGGCGAATTCGATGCTGCGGGAATGCATCACTCCTGCGCCAACCGATGCCAGTTCCAGCATTTCGTCGTAGCTGATGGCCTCCATTTTCCGAGCCTCGGGCACGAGGCGCGGATCGGTTGTGTAGATACCATCCACATCCGTGTAAATCTCGCACTGGACCCCCTTGTCGGGTCCGCCTTCCTGTTTCAGGACGGCCGCGAGCGCAACGGCAGTGGTGTCTGATCCCCCCCTGCCCAGGGTGGTGATGTTGCCCTCATCGTCCGTGCCTTGAAAGCCGGCGACGATGACGATCTTGCCCTCGTCCAGGGACTGACGCATTTTTGCCGAATGGATGCTGCGGATCCTGGCCTTGGTGTGGGAACTGTCGGTTACGATTCCAACCTGGGCCCCGGTGTAACTGATCGCCATCGCCCCCATCGACTGAATGGCCATGGCTAAAAGCGCTATGGAAATCTGTTCCCCTGTGGAAAGCAGCATGTCCATTTCCCGGGCGGGAGGATTGTCGGTGATCTCCCTGGCCATTTCGATCAGGTCGTCGGTTGTGTCGCCGCGGGCGCTCACAACCACCAGAACCTGGTTCCCTGCCTGCAGGGCCCGGATCGCCTTTCGGGCCGCCGCCTTGATCCGTTCAGCCGTCGCCACGCTGGTGCCGCCAAATTTTTGAACAACCAAGCCCAAGGGATCACCCTCCCTCCAAACCCGAATCGCCACCTGTGATAAAGCAAGCGGCCTTTTGAATATGTACCAGACTATCCGAAAATTGCCGGATAAATCAGGCGAACCGGCTTCCCCGGAACCACTACCGCCAGCGGAAAAGCCGCAGCGCCAGAACGAAGGCGGCGGCGGCCCAGCCGAAAAGGATAAGCAGGTTCCCGTATATCTCGGCCAGGCCGGAGCCCTCGTTGATCACGCCGCGCAGGGATGCGTTGAGTGCCGTCAGGGGCAACGCCTGAATCAATGGTTGCACCACCTGGGGAAACCGGTCCGAGGAAAAAAAGACGCCCGAGAGAACATACATGGGAAGCATGGTCAGGTTCATGAGCCCGCTGACCGCCTCGTAACTGGTGGCGCGGCTGGCCACCAGCAGCCCGATTGCCTGAAAACAGACCGCCCCAGCCAGAATCGTCAGGGCAAGCGTGGCCACACTCCCGTGGATGGATACATCGAAAGCCAGCCAAGCGAACCCGAGAAGGATCATGATTTCAAGGAGCAGGAACCCCATTCGCCCAAGAACAAGGCTCAACAGGAAATCCACCCGGCTCATGGGGGTGGCGATCAACCGCTTGAGCAGTTTTCGCACCCTCAGGTCGACCGTCACATATCCAAGTCCCCACAAGCCCCCGCCCATGAGGTTCATCCCGAGTAATCCTGGAATCAGAAAATCAATGTAACGCCCCCCGGTTTCGGCCGTTTCTTCGACCCGGATGCGATTTTCCGCCTTCCCTGAAACCGGGGCGGAACCTGAACCTTGGGATGCCGATCCGGCCTTGGTTTTCCACAGGACAGCCTCCACCACACCCTGCGCCAGAGCGGACTCCGGTCGATTTTTTTCAGTTTTCAGGACCAGCCCGGCTGATTCCACCTCCACAACCAGCGCGGTCTTACCCAGGGCAAGCTCCTTGCTGGCCTGACTGGAATCCAGGATCCTCAGCTCGATACGGGGATCTTTGCCCAGGCTTTCTAGGGTTTCCGCCCACAAGGGTCCGGGGGATCCAGCAGCATTGGTCACGGCAACAGGGATGCGCTCGACGGGTCGATCCCTGAAGGCGGTGCCCAGGGCGACCGCCAACACCAAGGGAAAACCGTACACCCAAAAAATGGCCGCAGGTTCCCGATAAAAATCCCTAACCCTGGCAAGGATGAGTTGCCACATGGGGGACTGGGGAGACGAATTGACCTCCAGTTGCTCATCCAGATTCATGGCGTCTCATCCCGAAGGTTTCGCCCAGTCAAGGCAAGGAAAACATCCTCCAAGGTGGCCTGCCGGACATTCAGTGAGCTCAGGCCGGCCCCGGATTTTTCTACCAGTGCCAACAAGGGAGGAATGGTTTCATGGGGACGATCCACGCGTAATACCAGGTGATTGGTTCCGTCCGCCGCCCTGCTGTCGGTTACCGATTTCGCCCCGCTGACGCCTGGAAGCTGCAAAATTTCCTCCCTGCGCGGTTCAGGGCCAAAGGTCCCAAGCTCAATCAGGTTGCCACCACCCCACTGTCGGATCAATTCCACCGGTGTTCCCAAGGCTATCACCTTGCCGTGATCAACAACCGCCAAACGGTCACAAAGCTTTTCCGCCTCATCCATGTAGTGGGTTGTCAGCAAGATGGTTTTGCCGCGCAATTTGAGCGCCCGCACTACCTCCCAAACCTGCTGGCGTGACTGGGGGTCAAGCCCGGTGGACGGCTCGTCCAGGAATAGGATGTCGGGGTCCCCGACCAGCGCGCAAGCCAGGGCCACGCGCTGTTTCTGGCCCCCTGAAAGAGTGCTAATGCGACTGTCGCGTTTGGATTCCAGGCCGACGATGGCTATCGAGGCGTCCAGGGTGAGGCCCCGATTGTAAAAACTGCGGAAAAGCTCCAGAGTTTCCGCCACGGTCTGCTTTTCGGAAAGCCTGGTCTCCTGGAGCGTGATACCGATCCTTTGGCGAATTTCTGCCCCATCCATCTCCCAGTTTTTGCCAAGGACTCGCACATCACCCGAGGTTGGATCCTGCAGCCCCTCGAGTATTTCCAGGGTAGTCGTTTTCCCGGCCCCGTTGGGCCCCAGAATGCCGAAGCATTCACCCATGCCAACCCCAAGATCAAGGCCCCTGACGGCCTCGACTGGAGGCTTTCCGGGAAATGTTTTAACCAGGTTCTGGCAAACAATGGCTTCCATGATGGGTTCCGAGAATTTCACCTGGGACGGTTCCGAGAATTGTCAGTCCCGCTTGATCGCGCCCTGGTCCGCCAAGGCCACCGCGCGCACCGGGGAACCATCCATTCCCGCGAAAGGCAAGGGCAGGGCGATGAGCGTGAACACCGAGGCTGTTATTTGGTCCAGATTGGTCAGGTTTTCCAAAATGCTGGCGCCGGCTCCAAGCCAAAGCAGGTGGGTTTCAAAAGGGGGATGGTCGATGGATGGAAAATCCAGGCCTATCAGGTTGACCTGCCGGTCCAACAACCAACGGGCCGCCTCCGGCCCGACAAAGGGATGCCCGGTGAAATAATCAGTTTCCCTCCAGCGCGAAGACCAACCGGTTTTAATCACCGCGCGCCGGTGGTGTGCCAGATCGGATTCAAACCGCTCGAAGTGACTTGGCCTGATTTCGGCTTTATTGTCCAAACCCGGCAGATCAACAAGCACCGCGGGCCCCACGCACCGTTCCAGCGGCGTGGTGTCGATGGTGAATCCCCGAGGGAGGAAATGATACCCGGCGTCCATATGGGTGCCGTTGTGCAAACCCATGTTCACCCGTCCAACATGAGCCACCGGGGTTCCGTCCGATTCGAACCCATGGACCGAATCAGCAGAAAGGTGTGCCCCCGCATCACCGGGATAAACCGGTAACCCGCGCTCGATCCGGTGCGTGAGGTCAATCACCTTCGACATGGGGACACTCCTTGCCCGTCCCGGGATTTGGGATCTTTCTCAAATGGAATACTCGGGCTCGAACACCCTGCCACCCCGTGGCGCCACCCATACCTCTTGGCCCGATTTCAGCCCCAGATTTCGGAATCTTTCCGGGGTGACCTCCACGCTCGCGGAGGAATCCCCGTCCGCTGAACGCAAATGAACGCGCATGACAGGGCCTGCCGGGTGGGTATGCACCACCTTTGCGGGGAGGGCGCCACCTTCCGATGGTTGCCTGTAAAGCTCCAACTCATGGGGACGCACAAAAACCAGGTTGGAGGCGCCTGTCGAGGCCCCATCCTTTTGGGCATCGAATTTCCCCGGTGCGAATCCGGTGATGACCGGCTGCCCGTCCTCCCGAACAAAACCCTGAAAAACATTCACATGGCCGACAAAATCCATCACAAAAGGATTGGCTGGCCTCTCGAACACCTCCGCCGGTGAACCAATCTGCTCTATCCGGCCCCCGCGCATCACCACCACCTGGTCGGCCACACCGAAGGCGTCCTCCTGGTCGTGGGTAACAAACAGCGTGGTCATGTGAATCTCGTCATGGAGCCGGCGAAGCCATTGACGCAGTTCCAGCCGAACTTTCGCATCCAGGGCGCCAAAGGGCTCATCCAGCAACAGCACCCTCGGTTCGCTGGCCAAGGCCCGCGCCAGCGCCACCCGCTGCCTTTGCCCGCCGGAAAGTTGGGAGGGGTATCGATTCCCCAAGCCGTCCATGCGCACCAGGTGAAGCAATTCGCCAACCCTTTGCCGAATTTTTTCCTCTGGCCATTTTTTGACCCGAAGCCCGAATGCGATGTTTTCAAAAACAGGCAAATGGCGGAAAAGGGCGTAATGCTGGAATACAAAACCCACATTACGCTTTTGAACCGGGGTCCCTGTGACTTCCTCATCCTGATAACGGACCAACCCCTGGTCAGGGGTTTCCAGACCGGCAATGATCCTAAGCAGCGTTGTTTTTCCGCAGCCGGATGGGCCAAGCAAGGCCATTAATGAACCGGTGGGCGCTACCAGCGAAACCTGGTCCAGGGCTCGA
>JAFMJU010000115.1 GCA_017853285.1 Gemmataceae bacterium | reverse complement strand
TCCATGTGGACATGGACGCCTTCTACGCGTCCATCGAGCAGCGTGATTTCCCGGAGCTGGCTGGCAAACCGGTGGTTGTGGGGGGCCGTTCTGGGCGCGGGGTGGTGGCTGCGGCCAGTTATGAGGCCCGCAAATTCGGCATCCATTCCGCCATGTCCGGCGTGATGGCGCGCCGCCTCTGCCCCCAGGCGGTATTCCAGCCCGTGCGGATGGATGTCTACCGGGCCGAGGCCCGGCGGATTCGCGCCATTTTCAATGATTTCACACCCTTGGTGGAGCCTTTGAGCCTGGACGAGGCCTACCTCGACCTGCGGGGCACAGAGCATCTTTTCGGCAACGCCCTAGTGGTTGGCCGTCGGGTTCAAGAACGCATTCGCGAGGAAACCCGCCTTTCCGCGTCCGTGGGAATCGGCCCCAACAAGTGGATTGCCAAACTGTGCAGCGACCTGCGCAAACCCAAGGGGTTTGTGGTGGCCCCGGCCGATCTGCAGTCGTTTCTGGCCCCATTACCCGTGGAAAGGCTGTGGGGGGTGGGGGAACGGGGGGTCGCAAGGTTAGGGTCGTTTGGAATCCACACCATGGCGGACCTGCAGCGAATGCCCGAAGAGGCGCTTGCCAAGGCGCTCGGTTCGCACGCCCGCGAATTGAGGGCCATGGCGTTGGGCCGGGATGACCGGGAGGTGACCCCCTTCCGCCAGGCCAAATCCATGGGAAGTGAAACCACCTTCCATCAAGACATCGGTGAGGAATGGGTCCTCGCGGCATGGGCCCTGGAGCAAACCGAGGAGGTTGCGGAGGGGCTCCGGTCAAAAGGGTTGTTGGCCGGTGGCGTGGAGGTGAAGCTCCGTTCTGGTGATTTTCGCACGCGCAGCAAACAGGCCCGGTTGGCACGGCCCACCATGGTGACCGCTGAACTGTGGGAGACCGCACGGGCGCTTTTGGGGCAACTGTGTGAATCGGACCTGCTCCCGGCCCGGCTTGTGGGAGTCACCGCCATCGATCTGAGGAAGCCGGGGGAAGTTCAGCCGGAGCTGTTTGATTTGCAACGGAATCCCGCCCCCGCTCGGTTGGACCAGGCGCTCGATGCCATTCGGGCGCGGTTTGGGGGCGAGGCGGTCAGCCGGGGAAATGTCTGGCACCGCCGGCGGGAGGACCGCTCCAGCCGGGAAGGCGAGGACTCGGGCGACACGGGGCGTTGAACCTCGGGTATGCTGCTGCATGATTTGTCCACGGGGGAGTGTGTCCATGCTCTGGATGCTGGTAGCGAATTTGGTGTCTCTCAGCCCGGCCGTTGGCTGGAGCGCCGGCGCCTCTCGGGTAACGATCACCCCCAATGAACCTGTCTGGATGGCTGGGTACGCCTCCAGAACCCAGCCCGGTCAGCAGAAAGCTTCCGAATTGTACGCGCGTGGTCTGGCCTTGCGGGATTCCGGCGGAAACACTGGTTTGTTGATCGCCCTCGATCTGGTGGGAATTGACGGTGAGACCGCCGGTCGCTGGGCGGCTGAGATAGGCATGGAGCACCGTCTTCCCCGAAAATCTATTGTGCTGGCTTGTTCCCATACCCACTGCGGGCCCGTTGTCGGCGCCACATTGCGTGACATGTACCCCGTCACCGAGTCGGACAAGCAGGCCGGCACCCGGTATCAGGGTTTTCTCAAGGAACGCATTTTTTTGGCCGCCCGCCAGGCGATGGCCAATCTCGCCCCCGCCACCCTCACCTGGTACCGGGGCACATGCGATTTCGCGGTGAACCGCCGAAATAACCCTGAGCCCGAAGTGGAGAAACTTCGGGCCGCGGGCACCCTGAAGGGGCCGGTGGATCATTCCGTCCCGGTGCTTGCCATCCGTGACCACCAGGGCAAATCCAGGGCGATCCTTTTTGGTTACGCGTGCCACGCCACCACCATGGGCTTTCAGCAGTGGTACGGGGACTGGCCGGGCGAGGCTTGCGCCGCCTTGGAAAAAGATATGCGTGAACAGCGCGGGGATGAGGCAGGCGTGGCGGTTTTTGTGGCCGGGTGCGGGGCCGACCAGAATCCATTGCCGCGCCGCCGGATGGAATTGGCCATCGCCTACGGCAAACGCCTGGCGGACAGCGTGAAGGCCGCCATGGACGGGAAGGGCCCGGCCGTCCAGGGGGAGTTGGGCATGGCCTTGGAAATGGCGGACCTGCCTCTGGAGACACCCCCCGGTCGTGACACCCTGCTCGATCAGCGAATGTCCATGGACAAGGCGGTGAGCGCCCGGGCCCGCCGGCTGTTGGACCTCCTAGATTCAGGCAGTCCACTTCCCACCCGCTACGCCGCACCGGTCCAGGCCTGGAGTGTGGGAGATGCCAGGGGTTTGGTTTTTCTCCCGGGGGAGGTGGTGGTGGATTACGCCCTGCGTTTGCCCGGGGAACTGCCCGGTCGCCAGTGGTGGATCGGCAGCTATGCCAACGATGTGATGGCTTACATCCCGTCCAGACGCGTCCGTCGTGAAGGTGGCTACGAGGGGGAAAAGGCCATGGTCTATTACGGCCTTCCGGCGCCTTGGCGGGAGGAAGTGGAAGAAGTTCTGGTGGGGGCGGTGAAACGGGTTGCCGCACAAAGTCTGGCCAAAATGGGCACTGAAAACCCTCCCTCCCCTGGGGCCGGGCCCCAGGAAACGCCGCATTTTTCAAAGAAAAAGCACTTTTTCCGGTTTCGTGAAAGGAATGCGCTCCCCCTTGCAAGAAAAGGCGGGTGAAAACCGATGATGACTAGGGAACGATACACTTGTACACTATTCCCATGCCCAGTGGGATTTGAAGGAGGGAACGACCATGGCCGATGATCGTGAATTGAAAAATGCCTTGTCCCAGATCGAGAAGCAGTTCGGCAAGGGGTCGATCATGCATCTGGGGGGCGAGGGCGACGCTTCCGATGTGCAGGGGATTTCAACCGGCGCCCTGAGCCTGGATTTGGCTCTGGGGGGCAAGGGGTTGCCCCGCGGGCGCATCATTGAAATTTTCGGGCCGGAATCCTCGGGTAAAACCACCATCGCGCTGCAGGCGGTGGCTTGCGCCCAAAAGTCTGGCGGCGTGGCCGCCTTCATCGATGCCGAGCATGCGCTCGACCCCACCTGGGCTCGACGCCTGGGGGTGAATCTGGAGCAACTGCTGGTGAGCCAGCCTTCCTGCGCTGAAGAGGCGCTGAAAATCGCCGAAATGCTGATCAAGTCCAACGCGGTGGACCTGATCGTGATTGACTCGGTCGCGGCCCTGGTGCCCCGCTCCGAGGTCGAGGGGGAGATAGGCGATTCCCATGTGGGCATCCAGGCCCGCCTGATGAGCCAGGCCCTCCGCATCCTCAACCCCACCATCAGCAAAACCAAAACCTGCATGGTGTTCATCAACCAGATCCGTCAGAAAATCGGCGTGATGTTCGGCAACCCCGAGACCACTTCCGGCGGCCTGGCCCTGAAGTTTTTCAGTTCGGTGCGTATGGATATCCGCAAGGTGGCAACCATCAAGGAGGGCGAGGAAGCCACCGGCTCCCGCGTGAAGGTGAAGGTGGTGAAAAACAAGGTGGCACCCCCGTTCCGATCCACCGAGTTCGACCTGATGTACGACTCCGGCATCAGCCGCGAGGGCGACCTTTTGGACCTCGCAATCGATGACAAGATTGTCGAAAAATCGGGGGCTTGGGTAAATTACGGCGACATGCGATTGGGCCAAGGGCGTGAAAACGCCAAACAATACCTGCGGGACAATCCGCAGCTTTTGGAAGAGATCAGCCGCAAGGTGTTGGCCAAGCGGCTCAAATCCTCCGCTCCGGCCCCGGCCGTGGAGCCCGCAACCAAGGCCGAAACGCCCCCCGCCAAGCGATCCGAGGCTCCCGCCGCCCAGAAAAAAGGCCCTGCGAAAGCCGAGGCCTGACAAGGGGTTGCGTCGGGCTTGGGCAAATAGCAGCTGGAATGCACTTGCCTCTGCCTCGCCTCTTGGTATCCTCTGCCAAATCCCAGGGATGGGACGCGTTCAGGATGAACGCGCACTCGCAAGGAGGCGACGGCATGGTTCCAATTCTTTCATTGGCTGAGCATCTTTTGGCCCGCGGACGAAGGCTTCGTTCCGCGGGCTTTTTTCATGAGGCCCGCAAGCCCATGGAACAGATGCTTTCCCGAACCGATCCAGACAGTCCCATCAGTGCCGATACGCTGGCGATGCTCGCCGAAATGAACCTCCGCAGGGGCAAATACAAAAAGGCTGTCCGGCAACTGCGGGCCGCGTTGAAACTGTTGCCCTCCTGCCCCCATTTCCTGTTCCTGTTGGGCAAGGCCCTCGAGCGCCGCAAGGCCCGTGTCAGCGCGACCCAGGGTGAAATGGAACAGGCCGCTTCTTGCTACTTGGCTTGTCTGGATAACGATCCAAACCATATCGAAGCCCGGACCGCGTTGGGTCGCCTGCGACTTCGCCAGGGGCTGGTGGAAGAGGGGGTTTCCATCCTGCGCCATGCCTACCAGACCCAGCCGGGGCGCTACGCGTCGTTCCTGGCGCTGTACCGGGCCCTTCGACTTGCCAAGGCGTACCGGCAAGCCCGGGACCTGTTGAACGAGGCCCGGTTCCGTTTCGCGGGTGACCTCCGTCTTGGTGTGCTGCTGGGCCGTCTAGAATTCAATCGCTCTTTGCGGAAGCAGCGGAATCAAAATGGCGAGGAACCCCGGGTCCTGCCATTCCTTCGCATAGCCGATCCGGTTCCCCAACCGGATCAGTCACCTTCCCGTCCCACCAGGATGTTCATCCGGCTTGACCCGCCTGGGCAACCTTCCATCCCCTTTGCCATGCGGAAGAATACCCGTCGCAAGAGCAGCTAGGGCTGGCTCTACTGCCATCGGACTACCATGAGTTTGCAAGGCCCGCGCGATTCCTCGCCGCGGGCCTTTTGCATGAAGGGATCCAAAACGATGCCATCCCCGTACCGCGAATTGTTGGGGCCGGACCTGGATCGATTACCACCCGCCCTCAGGGAGTTCCACGATGTGGAAACCTGCTGGCAAGGGGAGGCGGAATTTACCGTTACCCGAGGCAAGGGATGGTTGCGCAACCTGGTGGCCTGGCTGGGAGGTTTACCCCCAGCGGGGGAAAAGGTGCGTGTCTCCCTCCGTTGTCAGGCCGAGAGTGCCAAGGGAAGGCGGGCGGAGGTTTGGAATAGGGATTTCAGCGGCTTTCCGATGCGGTCCGTTCAATGGGCCGAAGGCGGGTTGCTGATGGAGAAATTCGGGTTGCTGACTTTGGCCTACCGGCTGAGTGTGGAACCGCCGGCTATGCGCTTGTGGGTGGTTCGGGCGTGGGTCCTTGGAATTCCAATACCGCTTTTCCTTGCTCCGACCGGTCAAGGGTTTGAGCGGGCGGAGGAAAACGGGTCGCTTTCCATTCGTGTAGCCGCTTTCGCGCCGCTCCTTGGCCAAGTGGTTTCCTACGAGGGCACCCTGCGCCCAGTTTGATTTTGCGGAGTTTGTCGAGGTAGCCCCACTTCCCCGTGTAAAAGCAGAAGCCCCGGTCCAAGGGACCGGGGCTTCTCTTTTACTTTTTCTTCATCGAGGCAAGATCAGGGCTTGGCGGGTGAAGAAGGCTTGGGCTTGTCAGTGTTGACGGGCGGAGGGGAAACCGAAGGCACCGGGCGGGATGGCGCCACGATCACTGCGGGCCTCCTAGGCCCAGGCCCGCTTGGGGCTGCCGTCAGGTTGTGTAGCGCCGCCAAATCGAGAAAGGCGCGACGGTGGCCCTGGATCGGTTCCAGAGCCCGGGACAGTTCCTCAAGACCGCCCGGCTGTTCCCTGGCGAAATTTTTTCCCTGACGGGCGGCTGCCGCTGCCTCGCCGTCACGGCCGAGGTCATACAACGCCACGGCCTTCAACTGCAGGGTGGCCGGATGCGTTGGATCAATCGACAAGGCGTGATTGAAAAGCGCCAGCGCCTTGGCGGACTCGAATCGATTCAGGGCCCGAAAACCCTGGATGTAAGCTTCTGCGGCTGGAACCTCGGCATTGATCGGCAGCACCGGCTCATTTTTGCCATACCGCGGGGCAGCCAAGGGACTCATGCGGTCAAGCCTCAATGCGGCCATTTGGCGCGATTGGGCTGGAGTGGGGGGCTTGGGACCAACCGGATCGGCTCCACACGGGGCTGCCACCAACGAAAGAACCATCGTGGACCCGGTGTATCCCGTTGTGACAGTCAATGTGCGGGTGGAATTCGTGGTGGGCTTGGTGGCCGCTTCCACCATCCGCGGGGCTGGCAGGGGAGCGGTAGGTGCCGGTGTGGAGGGAATCACTCCCGCACTGCCGCGAACAGGCGGCGCCACCACGGTTGGGTTGGGCTTCCCTTGAACAGGAGCCAGGGTGCGGGTGGCTGGGGTAGCCGGCAGGGTAGGTTTTGGGGCCTCTTGGGCGCTTCCCTTCAAAGACAGGACCAACGGCAGGCTTGAGGCAAAAAGCAGCCGTATGGCCCAAAAACCGCGCAGCATGGTGAGGTCTCCCAGAGCCCCAGGCCTTTAATGGGTTGAGGCTGCCCAAGTAGCGTGAATTCACGGCAAATCCGGCCAAACCGGAATAATCGCTAAAATTAAATTGAATAGATTGGATAATGCTTAGTCAAATCGGCGTGGTTAATATCTTGGGGAAAATGGGGTAACTGACTGCCCTTGGGGGAATTGCCTTCAGCTTTGGCATTTATTTCCGATTTCAGCTGGTTTCACATACCGGCTTCAGGACTTGGGCATCCAACCGACCGGCCCACCGGCAGGTCCACCAAGCCAGCACCAACCCTGAGGCGACATCCGCCAGGTGGTGTTCGTGAACGAAAACCGTGCTCACCATCACACCAGCCGCCCAAATCCAACCTGCCGCAAGCAGCCACCACGATTCGTTGGTGCACAGTCGTGGAATCAACAGGCGGGCCATTGTGAAGGCGAAGGCCACATGCAGGCTGGGAGCGTCTGCATGCCAACCCAAATTGGCCGACCCGGTGTTTTGAGCCAAATTTTCCCATACACCGCCTGATTCATGGCCAATAAAGCCCAGCCGTTGCGGCAGCACCGTGTAGACCAGCGCCGCCACCCCGGTCTGAACCAGCATGGCCCGATACACCCGGCGCAAGGTGTCCAGGTCCGGGGCCAATAGGGTGACCAGGGGCACCATCAGGTCCAGGCTGAGATACCAGGGGACAAGCCAGGGAAGGTAGGGAAAGCCCGATTCCCCTGGAAGGGCCAGACAAATCCTCCAGGGCCAAAGGGAGGAAAGAACCATCGATCCAAACCACAAGGCGGCCCAGGGCACGAAAAATCTTGCGGCCAGAAGCAGCCGTTCCAGCCATTCCCCGCGACGGTGCAGACTGTTGATTCCGGTTGGCATGGCGAGGTCCGGCCCGCCTCAGCACTGGCTGGCGCAGGCCATGAGGTGCGCCAGACCATCGCGGGCGATCGTTTCCGGATCCGGGGTGTAGTCGAAAACCTCGATGGAAACATATCCCCGGTATTGGACATCCTTCAAGGCGTGCATGATGGGAATGAAGTCGGTGTTTCCCATCCCGGGGGCCTTGCGGTTGGCGTCGTTGGCGTGGAAGTGACCCATCCGGCCGGAGTGCATCCGGATGATGTCAGCCACCGGAGCCTCGTCATCGCTCATCGCTTTCACATCCAGATGCAGTCCGAAAAGGGGGTGGTTGGCCCGGTCAAGCAATTCAACCCCCTTTCGCGCCGTGTTCATGTAATTGGTCTCGGCCGGCCCGAGGGGTTCCAGCAGGAACTTCACACCTGTCTTTTCCAGGTGGGGCACCAGTTGCCCGAGTGTGTCCAGGAACAGCAGGTCGGTTTGCTCCTCGGTGTGCCCCTCGGGGATTTTTCTTTGGAGGGGCGAACCGAACACCATGCGGTCGCCACCCAGGTCGGCGCATGCCTGAGCCAGTTCCCCCAGATAATTTGCGGTGGCAGCCCGCACTTTCGGGTCCGGGCTGGTGGTTTGAAACCCCTCTGTTTTGGCCAGTAGCCAGTGGAGCGCGAAAATCTGAAGCCCGCGGGCCTCGGCGGTTTTTCGCAGGAGCGCCCGGGTGCGGGCATCCACCTGCCCGATTCGGGGGGCCAGGGTGAAGGGTGCCACCTCCAGCCCGGAATAGCCCAGCCCTGAGCACAGGTCACAAACTCGCTCCCAATCCCACCCCTCGAATGTCTCGTTGCAGATCGCGTATTGGAACATGACTATCCCCGTCTGCTCAGGCGCCGGCTACCTGGCCGCTCTCAGAAAGTCTCAGGCCCCGGGTGCCTTTGCCAGCGCCGGTGTCACCCAGAAGGTCTATCCAAAATCCATCCAGCCGCACCTGACCGAAGTCTTGCCCGTTGGCATCAGCGGTCCAGCGGTCCACGAACAAGGCCCAGGTGAAGGGCATCTCCCCGAAAAGGGCCCGCCACGCCGGTCGAACTTCCTCGGGAGCCCCGGGGGCCGCTTGGGCCTTTGCCGCCTCCTGCACCCGGTGCCATGCGCGGCCCTGATCGGTCAGTCGGTAGGTCACACGCTGGTTGTCCTCGACCGAGAAAACCACGCGGTCCTCTTCCAGCCGGGTTTGGGTGGTGCCCGGGGGGGCGAGGAGATCGAGTGTTTCCCGCACCACTTCCACCCCTGCCGCGCGGTAAATCCAGGCCAGGCTCCAGGCCAAGGCGTGGCGTTTCTCATCCGGCAGATGATCCACCCAGCCGGGCCGGTCGATCCATGCCTGCAGGTGGTTTTCCATATAGGCCACATAAATACGCAACGGTTCGGGGGGGGCGCCATTGGCGGAAACCAATCCGGAGCCTCTGGCAGGGCGGAAAGTGGCCTCCACCCGGTTCACCGCCAGGTTGACCGATTCAAGTTCGAACGGGCGCCACCATTGCCTGGGCGCTGGCGGGGCAGAGGGCTCCAGCGCCAGCGGGAGCACCATGCTTTTTTGGGTTTCATCCTCGGTCGTCAGGTTCTGGCCCCATGCGGTGGTCACTCCCAAAACATCCAGGAAATTGCGCCTGAAAAACCGGCCAAGGGCCTCGCGCAGCAGATCCAGCTTGCGTTCGCAGGCGCGCTGGGCCGCCCGGGTGCCCCCCTCCGAGGCGGGCAGGCTGGCGTTGCGCAATTTGGTGAACAGGGCCGGCAGAACTCCCCCGTGCAGGCCCGGTTCCAGCAGCACCGCCATGGTTTCGCCGTGCGGGCCGGCGCCATCGGGCGCGGGTCGTTCGGGCCGGTTGGCCTCGTACAGGCCCCGGTTCTCCCGGAACTCCCAAAAGAAAAAGCCGAAGGCGTTCGGCAGCAAAAACACGATCACGCCCATCACCAGGCCGGCTGTCAGGGCGCCCATCATCGGGGTCAGCGCGGGGATGGCAACATCCGTGGTGAAGGGGTACAGGAACGGGTAGATGACCTTGGCGGCCAGGAAGCTGATCGGCAGTTTCAGGGGATGCAGCATCGGCTCGATCAACACCACGAATGTGAAGCGGCCCAGCCACCCCAGTGGAAACCAGAGCAGGCTGAGGAGCGCCCTGCCCCCCAGTTGGCCGGCATTGTCGCGCTGGCGCACGCGGAGCACGTTCTCGATGGTGGCCATCTGCAGGTCGAACCACCGGGTCACGGCGCGGAACAACTCGTTCAGCACGCCCAGGGCCCGGCCCAAAACGCCCGAGCGCAGGGCCATCAGCACTTCGCGCAGCACCCCCACAAACCATTCCTCGGTCATGCGGGCCTGCCGGCTCAACAGGGCCACCGTCGCCAATAACCATCCGCCGAAAAGCACCGGGCTGGTCCAGTCGACATCCATTCC
>JAFMJU010000114.1 GCA_017853285.1 Gemmataceae bacterium | reverse complement strand
CAGTTGCGCTGGCTTCCTCCCTGATTTTTTTTTCGATTTGAGGTTCGCCAATGCTTCGGAGAAGCCTGATTTCAGCCCTCATGGCGGGGCCGTTCGCCTCGGCGTTTTCCCGGGCCGGGGACTGGCCTTGGTTTCTGGGCCCCACCCGGGACGGCTCATTTGAGGCCCAAATCAGGCCATGGCAAGGGGATGGACTCCCCGCCGCTTGGGGAATGCCCTTGGGCGAGGGTTTCAGTGGTCCTGTGGTGGTGGATGGGAAGGTGGTGCTATTCCACCGCCAGGGGGCCGACCATCTGGTGGAATTGGTGCGGGCGAAAGATGGTGGAAGGGTTTGGCAGTGCCGCTTGCCCACCAGTTATGAGGACCCATTGGGCAGGGGGGATGGTCCCAGGGCTACACCCGCCATCGCCGGGGGAAAGGTGTTTGTCACCACCCCTGAGGCTGTTTTGGTCGCGATCGATTTTGCGACGGGTAAGAAAGTCTGGTCCGTCGACTTGGCTGCCGCGTATGACCCTCCCAAGGGATTTTTCGGCTACGGCGTTTCTCCCCTGGTGAATGGGGGGGCGGTTCTGCTCAATGTCGGGGGCAGCGGGGCGGGGGTGGTGGCTTTTTCCGTCCGCGATGGGGCGGAGCTTTGGAAGGTCTCGTCCCAGCAGGCCAGCTACGCTTCAGGGATTGTGATGCGCCTCGGCGACAGTGAACTCGCCGTCTTTTTCACCCGCGAAGGTCTCCTTGCCTTGGATCCGGTTAAGGGGACCCCTGTGCACCAAATGCGATGGCGTTCGAGGCAAAATGCCTCGGTAAACGCCGCTTCACCCGTTGCGATTCCCGGCGGGGTCTTTCTTACCGCTTGTTACAACACAGGCGCGATTGCCCTGGAAATGCGGGATGGAGAATTACGGAAGGTCTGGAGTGGTGATGAAAGCCTGTCATCCCATTACTCCACTCCGGTTTATTTTGAGGGCCATCTCTACGGTTTCCATGGGCGCCAGGAGGAAGGTGCCGAATTGCGCTGTGTGGATTCCAAAACCGGCAAGGTGAAGTGGGCCATGCCGGGTACCGGCTGTGGCTGGCTAATCCGATCGCGTGACCGCCTGCTTGTCATGCAGGAAAACGGCGATCTCCTGCTGCTGAAGGCCAACCCGGCCCGGTGCGAGATTGAAGCCAAGGCGAAACCGCTCAACGGGTCCGCCCGCGCCCTTCCAGCCTTTGCCGACAACCTGCTGATCTGTCGGGATTCCCGAGAGTGCAAGGCGCTGAAATTGCCTTCCTGAGGAATTGAGTTGACGGAACGATTCCGGAAACTCAAGGCCCCGCCAGGAACCATTCCAGCATTTGCTTGGCTGGGGTGTAGTGATCCACCAAGGCGTGAGCCCCCGATTGATCCAGCTTACCTGCCACCCACGGGTCAAATCCTTGGCGGTTGTCCTCATGTCCGGCCACCCCCAGCGTCCAACCTCCCAATCGGCTGGTGACTTCGATTTCTACCGGTCCATCGCCAATGGCCAATGCCTCCGCGGGTGATGTGCCCAATTTCTGGCAGGTCTCAAGAAGTGCCGATTCTTTGGTGAAAGAGGGATCCCCTTGGTGGGGGGCGCTTACATCAGTGCCAAACCATTGGTCCAGGCCTAGGAGCGCCAGTTCACGGACCACAGCGGCTTTTTCGGTGCCGCTGGCAAGGTGCAGGTGAAATCCCCGGTCTGCCAATTCTCTCAAAAGTTCCCCTGCGCCTGGAACCCGCCAAGTGTCCTGGGGGCAGTTTTCATTTGCCAAATCCTCCAAACGGGGTCGAGTTTGGGCGGCCAGCAATGCATGAAATTGGTCCAGGTAGGTTTCAACGGCTTCTGCCAAACAACCTCGCTCCAAAAGTTGGGATCTCAGGCAGGCCATCTGGTGCCAGGTGGGCTTTCCGTTATTGCTAGCTATCCAGTCGTTCACCTCGTGGACCATTTCATCGGTGACAGGTTGCCCGAGACGGTTACACAACTCCTGGAGCATCATTGCACGCATTACCGGCAGCCAACCGGCCCTGATTCGTGACAAAGTCCCGTCGAAATCCACAAAAGCTATGCGGGGTCTGGTGGTTGGGGGCCTGCGAAGCCATTTCCATCGATGCGGATAGGGCGAATTCTGGGTCACGACGGCAGCCTGGGGTGGGGAATCGGAAGGTAATGATTGGTAAAGATCATACATCCGGACCATTTGGGAAAGGCATGCCGGTGTTTTGTTCAATTTCCAGCTGTGGGTGCTGTTATTTTGGGTAATTTGGGCGTTTGAGGGTTCTATTGCCTTCGCAGGTCTAATTCCCACAACCACGGGTGCCCCATGTGCATGTGGATGCAAAACTCTTTGGATGTGGTCCTGGAACAATCCGGAATCAGGCACACCTGGGTGGATCATGCCCCCGCCTACTGCGCCGCGAGCAGTCTAAAGGTCCTGAATCGCTGGGGGGCCCCGGTCCTCAAAACCATCCTCGTTCATTTGCCTACCGGCCCAGCGCTTGTGGTCATTCCGGCCAGCATGCGCCTGGATTTGGGCCGATTGGAAAAAATCGCCGCAGGTTCCGTACGGCTCGGAACCAGCCAGGAGGCTTGGTTGCTGTTTCCTGATTGTGAATTCGGTGCGGTTCCCCCGATTGGCAAGCAATACCGCCTACCAAGCTTGTGGGATGCGAGCCTGCTGGCTTTGCCTCAAGTCATGGTCCGGGGCAACACCAGCATGCGCTCATTTCTCGTCAATCCTGTTGAATTGGCGAAACTGGATGACCCGATCTTGGTGGATGGACTGGCCACCGTTGTTGCCCGCTGTGCGGTTCGGAATTCTGCCTGAATTCTTTGCCTGACCCGGCATAATCTGATCCGAAATCCACGCCCTGGAAAACGGCGTGGGCTATGCTTTCCATATGTTCACCGCCAAGGAAAGCGTCCTGCCTTTGCTCCAACAGTGCACCGTGATTGCCGGTCCGACGGGCAGCGGCAAATCCGCCTTGGCGCTCGCTCTGGCCCGGGAAACTGGCGCGGAAATTGTCTGCGTCGATTCCATGACCTTGTATCGCGGTTTCAATATCGGCACCGCCAAGCCCGGTCCTTCTGATTTGGCCCAGGTCCCCCATCACTTGATTGATTTGCTCAATCCCGATGAGGATGCAAACGCGGGGTGGTGGCTGGACTTGGCCAGGGAAACCTTGCAATCCATCTTGGCCAGGGGAAAGAAGGCCATTTTGGTCGGGGGAACTGCCCTTTATTTCCAATTGTTGTTTCAGGGGATGGCTGAGGCCCCACCCAAATCCGAAGCGGCCCGGAACGAATTGGAGGCCAGCGTGGTTGAAATGGGGGCGCCGGCGCTCCACCAACGCCTCGCGGTTGTCGATCCCGCTGCTGCTGCCCGCATCCACCCCAATGATGCCCGCCGGATCGTGCGAGCCCTCGAGGTGTTCCAATTGACCGGTCGGGGCATTAGCCAATTTCAAACCCAATGGGACCGGCATTCCGTGGAGCCAATTTGCGGTCCAACTGGCGGCGAGCACTGGGTCTGGTTGAGCTGGCCAAGGGAACCACTGCGACTGCGCATCGCCAACCGTACCCGCGAGATGATTACCGGAGGGTGGCTGGAGGAAGTCGCGTTTTTGGAAAGTAAGTATGGAACCTGGGGGAAAACCGCCGGTCAGGCGGTGGGCTACGCGATCCTTCGAAGAGTGTTTCGAGGCGAATTGAAATTGGAGGAAGCGGAGCGGAAGATCGTCGAAGGGACCTGCCAGGTGGCCAAACGGCAGGAAACCTGGTTCCGTTCGATGCGCATGCTGACTCCGCTCACCGGCCAGGAATTCCAAGGGACCAACGAATCATCGATACGTGCCTGGCTTGGGAGGTTGTAGGGCTTTCATGGAGATCACATTCCAGGTGCTTGAGGGCTTTGACAAAGGCCGGATTTTCCGGGACCTGGACTCACCCGTTTCAATTGGCCGGGAAGACGGTAACACCTTGCGGCTCAATGATGAACGGGTGAGCCGATACCATGCCAAGGTGAATCGTGACCGGGACAATGTGATCCTGGTGGACCTCGACAGCACCAACGGCACCAGAATCAACGGGCAGGTTTGTAGCATGCGCTGCCTCCTACCCGGGGACAGGATTCAGATCGGGAAAACCACCCTGCTTTTTGGATCACCGGCGGACATCCAGAAGCGGCTGGAAGATCTCTGCCAGCCACCGACCTCGGATGGTGCCGGCCAAGCATTGAATCCCGTGAATTCAAAGGAGACCGAATACTCCCCTAAGGCTGGTGAGGCCCGTTTTCCTGCTCCTTGGGGGGGGGAGACAGTCCCGGCCGAGGGACCTTGGAGGGATTTTTCCCCGGACAAGATCAGTTCCGCGGGGGGCCGGGTTTTTTCCGCATCTAACGCGTTGCCTGCCCTGCCGGAAAAATTGTCTCCCTTGCAGGCCGCGAGGCTGGCGGAAATGCTGGATTTCCTGCATTGGAACCTCTCCCTGTCAACAGGAGGGGCGGTGGCGATGGATGGCGATGGAGCCAAGGGATCCAGGATGGATTTTCAATCCATGCAGCGATTGTTGGCGGTTCAGATGGCATTGGCCCGGTACACATTGGCCTTGGCTGATCCGGCTGTCCAGTAATCCAAAATTCAATTCAGCCAATCGGTGATTGCTCGCTCCCCCTCGCAAGTGGTTGCGCAGTCAGGGTTTCTGTTTTGGCAAAGGCTTGATGGTTTGGGGCTCTTTTCACACGGTAATATTACTCTCGGGCCCGTGCCCCCCAAATCATCATGCAGGATGCGACCATGTCCGCGGCAAGCCGTCCTTTCGCCCACCTCCATTGCCACAGTCATTACAGCCTTCTCGACGGTGCGAACCGTATTCCGGAATTGGTCCAATCCGTGAAGGACCGCGGCATGAACGCGGTGGCCATAACCGACCACGGCAACCTATATGGCGCGCTGGAGTTTTACCAGGAATGCCGTGCCAAGGCGGTCAACCCTCTCATCGGCTACGAGGCCTATGTGGCCCCCACCTCCAGGACGGAACGCGAGGCAAGAAAGCGGGGCGATGCCGGGTTCCACCTCACGGTCCTGGCGAAAAACGAGACCGGGTTCAAGAACCTGATCAAGTTGTCCTCCCTGGCTTTTCTTGAGGGGTACCACTATGTTCCCCGAATTGACAAGGAGGCCCTCTTGGCCCATCGGGAGGGTTTGGTGGTCCTCTCGGGCTGCGCCTCCAGCGAATTCAGCGAACTGATCCTGAAGGAGCAGATGAACGAGGCCCGCCAGTTGGCGGGTTGGTTCGCCAAGCATTTCAAGGACAACTTCTTTGTCGAAATACAGAACAACGGGCTGGACATCCAGCGCCTCTGCATGGAGGGCGCGGTCGATGTTGCGGACAAGTTGGGTTTGCCCTTGGTTGCGACCTCGGATGCCCACTACCTCTCCTCAGAGGATTGGCAGGCCCATGATGTGCTTTTGTGCATCAACACCGGCAAACTGCTTTCCGATCCCAACCGCATCCGGTATGGCTCCAGGGAATTCCATGTCCGTGGCCCGGAGGAGATGTATTCCCTGTTCCCCGGCCACGAGGCCGCCGTCAAACGCAGCCAGGAAATCGCTGATTCCATCGATATAAATCTGGATCTGAAAAAACGCCATTTCCCCGTCTATTTGCCTCCCCAGGGCAAGTCTCCCGAGCAGTACCTGCGCGACCTGTGCGCGGAGGGCATCTCCGACCGTTACGGCGAAACCGTCCCGGGGCCGGTCCGCGAGCGGATGGAGCACGAACTTTCCATCATTTGCCGGATGGGTTTCGCAAGCTACTTCCTGGTGGTCCGCGATTTCGTCCGTTTTGCGGAGGAGAAAGGCATTCCCTGCGGGGCGAGGGGATCAGCCTGCGGTGCCCTGGTCAGCTATGTCCTGAAGCTCAGCCATGTCTGTCCGCTGGAATATGACCTGCTGTTCGAGCGTTTCCTGGATCCCAACCGGGCCGAGGCGCCTGATATTGATATCGACTTCTGCAAGGAGCGCCGCGACGAGGTGATCGCTTATGTGCGCCAACGCTACGGAGAGGCGAGCGTCGCCCAGATTGGCACCTTCGGCACCATGGCCGCGAAAGCGGCCATCAAGGATGTGGGCCGTGTCTACGACCTCCCCCTGGAAAAGGTCAACCTGCTCACATCGTTCGTGCCGGACCGGCCGGGCGTGACACTGGAGGAGGCCCTCGAGGAAAGCCCCGACTTGCGGCGGGCCCGGGACGAGAGTGGCGATGTCGCCCGGGTCCTGGAGATTGCCCTCAAGCTGGAAGGAACCAACCGCAATGTGGGCACCCATGCCGCCGGGGTGGTGATCTCGAATGGTCCCTTGGTGGATTATGTCCCCCTGCAGCGGGTGGTGCGCAAGGGTGAGGATGGTCAGGCCGGCCAACCTGCCATCACCACACAATGGGTGATGGGTGATTTGGAAAAAGCCGGCCTCCTGAAGATGGACTTTCTCGGTCTGCGCACACTCACCATGCTGGAGAATGCCCTCCGCATGATCGAGCGCAACCATGGCAAAAAGATCGATTTGCGCAAGCTTCCCCTCAATGATCCCGATGTTTACAAGTTGCTCCAGCGTGGGGACGCGAAAGGTGTCTTCCAGTTGGAAGGCAACGGCATTCGCGAACTGCTCAAGAAGCTGAAGCCCGACAACATCCGCGACATCATCGCCCTCATGGCTCTCTACCGCCCCGGGCCCTTGGAAGGCGGGATGGTTGACTCTTATGTCAACCGCAAGCACGGCCGGGAAAAACCCACCTATGCCCACCCTGTGATGAAGGAGGTGCTCGAGGAAACCTATGGCGTCATGGTCTACCAGGAACAGATCATGCGCATCCTCAACCGATTGGGTGGCATCGAACTCTCCAGCGCCTACGCCTGCATCAAGGCTATCTCCAAGAAGAAATACGACATCATCGACAAGCGCAAGGAGGAATTCATCCAGGGCGCCATTGAGCGCGGACTTGCGCAGCAGATCGCCGAGGACATCTTTCAGCTCATCGTTGTTTTCGGCGGCTACGGCTTCAACAAGAGCCACACCGCGGCCTACGCGATGGTCGGTTACCAGACCGCCTACCTGAAGGCCCATTTCCTCCCGGAGTTCATGGCTGCGCTGCTTTCCAGCGAGATCGAGGACGGGAACAAGCGGGATGTGATGGTCGATCACATTGCCGAAGCCAGGAAAAGCGGTGTGGAGGTGCTCCAGCCGAATGTCAACTCCAGCGAGGTGGAGTTCGACGCGCGGGAGGGCCGGATTTCGTTCGGACTCCTGGCGATCAAGGGGGTCGGAAGGGCGGCTGCGATGGAAATTGTCCGGGCCCGAAGGGAAGGGGGGCGCTTCAAGGATTTGTTCGACCTGGCGGAACGGGTGGACCCGAAGCTGGTTCCAAAGGCGGCCCTGGAAAAATTGACCAAGGCGGGGGCACTCGATTCATTGGGTGGTCATCGCGCCCAGGTCATGATGGCCATCTCCTCCGCTGTGCAGGCCGCCCAGGAAAAGCAGGCGGACAAGAAGATCGGGCAAAAAGGGTTATTCGAGGCCCAGGAGGTCACCGATACGGGGGCGGGTGGCGAGTTGGCTTCATTGCCCGATGTGCCCAAGTGGCCTGAATCTGAAAAACTTCGGCAGGAGAAGGAGGTGCTGGATTTTTATTTTTCCAGCCATCCCCTCGCTTCCCAGGAAAGGGAGTTGCGCCGTTTCGCCACCCACACCATCGGGCAGTTTTCAGGCATGGGGTCCGACGAGGAGGTCATTGTGGGCGGATTGCTCGTCAACCTCAGGTCTTCCAACACCAAGAAGGCCCGGAACGGCAATTCCCGGTTTCTGCGATTTCGTCTGGAGGACATGTCTGGCGGCATCGATTGCGTGATCTGGCCGGATGATTTGGCGCGCCACAAGGAGGATCCAAAGCCCGATACGGTTTATTACATCAAGGGGCGTTTGGAGCGTAGGGGCGAGGCACCCAGCCTGATTGTCAGCCGCATACTTGATCTGGAACTGGCGCGGAAGGAGCTTGCCCGCGCTTTGTTTATCCGTGTCTCGATTGATCGGCACGATTCCGCCGACCTCGATTTGGTGGCCCGCGCCCTGCGGAAGGCCCCGGGGCCCCTGGGGGTCACCCTGAAAATAGAGGACGGTTTTGGCAAAGGGTGCGCCATGAAATTGGGAAACGGTTTCACCATCAATCCCCAAAAGGTGCCGATGGAGGAACTCGAGTCCATTCTCGGGCAGGATAATGTCAGGTTGGCTTGATGGTTCCCGGCTTGCCCTGTTCTCTTTCCCAGCGGATCATGGATTCCTTGAGCGGAGGGCCCCAGTAAAAGCCTCCCACTCCCCCTGTACCCGAAATAACCCGGTGGCATGGAACCACCAGGCAAACACGATTGCTGGCGCAGACCCGCGCCGCCGCCCTTGCCGCGAGGGGATTCCCGGCCAAGGTTGCTAATTCCTTGTAGGTCACAGTGGTTCCGAAACGGATCGTTCTAAGCGCAGCCAGAGTTTTTGCGGCCCATTCCGATTTACTTTGTTCTGTCACCTCGATTGCTGTGCCCGGTTTTCTGCCCGACAGAACCTCCGCCAAGACCTCGTCCCGTCTTGCGGTTTTTCTTTTTGGATTTGCGGCGGGACAAGGCTGGAGTGAGAAAAGTGTTCCATCCAGCCATTCGGCTTTCAGAAACCTCCAGCCCAAAGGTAGCCAGGGAAAGTGGTAGACGACAGGCTCAGGCTGCACGGAGGGTTTCCGCGATGGGCATTCCGACCATTTCTGTTTCCCAAGCCCTTTTGTTTGGATAGCGTTTGGCAATTAGGGAATGGATCCCCAGTTTAAGCAGGATTCCCAAAGAGCGGGCGGCTTCCTGAAAATTGACTTTGGATGCCCCGTTGCGACGGTTTTCAAAGACGATGGGGGTTTCACCGATGCGTGCCCCGGCCAGATTGCAACGGTGAAGCAGCTCCTCCAGAAATGAATAACCCAGCGATTCCATTCGATTCAGGCCGGCGAAGGGAAGCATCGCCACCCGGTAGCAACGGAATGCCCCGCTGGTGTCCTTGGCCCTTATTGCAAACATCGTCCGGACCAAAAGGTTGACTCCCCAACTCATGATGCGTCGGGTGAACGGCCAATTACGCACACCTCCACCCGGGACATATCGCGAGCCGATCATCACATCCTTCTCTTCCATCCCGCCGACAATGGCGGGGATGTACGAGGGATGGTGACTGAAGTCCGCATCCATGGTCAAAAGCAGGTCGTAACGATTCTGGACTGCGTATTCCATGGCTCGCAGCATGGCGGTCCCAAGACCCAATTTGCCGGACCGATGGATCACGCGAAGCCGCGGGTCAGCCACCGCCAAACTTTCCGCGATGATTCCGGTTCCGTCTGGCGAAGCGTCATCCACCACAAGAATATCCGCGTTTTTTGCGTATTGGCGGATCGAGCCGATCAGTGCCTCGATATTATCCGCCTCGTTGTAGGTTGCGATGCTGACCAAAAGCTTGGGGGCTAGGTTGGATTGCAAGGCTCGTTACTCCCCCGGTTGAATTTAGCCTGATTCGTTGCAAAGGTTGACCTGATAACTTTTTCGGTTCATTTGCCGTATAAAAACAGGCAGGTAAAAATAAAGGCCATTTGCCTGGGGGCCATCTCGGTTTTCAGGCCCGCTGCCCGGTGGTGGGTGGTGAACCCTGGCCTGATTGGGGATGACAACATGTCCGAAGCTGTGACTGTGGTCGCTTGCCCGTTTTGCGAGAAACAGTTTCGAATCCAGGCAAAAAGTCTGGGGG
>JAFMJU010000113.1 GCA_017853285.1 Gemmataceae bacterium | reverse complement strand
ATCCCTGTCCCTGCGCCAATGGGGTGACCTGCCTGCGTACGAGGAATTCCTGGGAAGGTTGATGCGAACCCTTCCCGCGGTTGCGGGCGAGCGCGCCAACCGCAGGACTTGATTTGAAAAGCGAAGGTCCGAACCGTGATCATCCTCCGATGATGGTGCGGCATTTCTGGCACCGGAACTTCCGACCGGCATTGCTCGCGGAAATGTTGTAATCGGCACCGCACCCGGGGCAGGAAACGGAAATGCTGTCGCCCTGTTGCGCGCTTTCCACTTGGACTGACTTGGACGCAGGCTCGCGTAACGGTTTGGCGGGCTGACCAGGGGAGGTTTGGAGCTTGGCTTGCGAAACAGCCTGGATGAGATCCTGCACGATGTCACAGGCCTGACGGGCCCGCTTCTCGTTCACGTCAATGTTTTCAATGACGGACCGTTTAAAATCAATCTGATAGCCAACCCCGCTGCCCTCGATAAATCCCAAGGTGATTTCTCGGTTAAGCATGTAGTAAATCACCGCGAGGATCACGCCGCCCAAAAATACACCGAGGGTGATCAGGAACCCGACAAAACCACCGGCTAATCGCCCGATGGGGGCTCCCAATGAAATCCCGATGACTGCAATAACCAAAGCCGTCTGCCAGGGTCGATGAAACCCGGTATGGGTGGAAGTGAGGCTGGCCAGTGGGATAAAACTGGTCTTTCCGCCGGCAAGCGATGCCTTTGTGAACTCCAATCGCTGGGAATTGATTTTGATCGTCACAGTCGGGTCGACGCCGACAAGGGACAGGAAAAAAGAAATCAAGCCGCCGTGGCGCCCCTTGATTTTGATGAAATTTCCTTCACGATCGACAGGCGATTCATCCACTTCCCACGATTTCAGGACCAGTGCCATGCTGGGGTTCTCCGTCGGTGATGTGTAAATTGAGGTTATTGTTTTTTCAGGCGTCCGGCCAAAAGTCGGATAATTCCCAAGGATTTGGACGATTTCATGCTTCCTATTGTCCTTCACCCCCACCCGGCGTTGCGCTTCAAGGCCCGGCCCGTCACGCGGGTGACCGATTCCCTGCGCCAGCAGGCGGCGGAGATGTTCGAAAGCATGTACGAGGCCAACGGGGTGGGCCTGGCCGCTCCCCAGGTGGCACTGCCGTACCAGATGTTCATCCTCAACACCTCCGGTGACCCCGAGCAAAAAGACCTGGAAAAGGTGGTCCTCAACCCGGAAATACTCGAGAAAACCGGCACCGCCGAGGGAGTCGAGGGGTGCCTCAGCTTCCCGGAACTGTTCCAGAAGGTGCGGCGGGCCCGGGTTGTCCGCGTGAAGTATCAAACGCTCGACGGGGCCGAGGTGGAGGAAACCCTGAGCGGCCTGCCCGGCAAGGCCTTCCAGCATGAGTACGACCACCTGCACGGCGTCCTCTTCATCGACAAGCTCGGGCCCATCGGCAAGATAGCCGCCAAAGGGGCTATCGCCGCATTCGAGCGGATGCACCAGCAGGCCCAGAAAAAGGGGGAGATCCCGCCGGATGCCGAGCTGATCGCCCGGCTTGAGGACCTTGCCAAGCTGGCCTGAGTGTTTGAACCAAGGAATCAGCCATGCGTCTGGTGTTGATGGGAACCGGCACCTTTGCCGAACCGGCTTTTCAGGCCCTGCTGGCTAGCAACCATGAGGTGGCCTGCGTGGTCACCCAGCCGCCTCCCAAGAAGGCTGGCAGCGAACGGGGTAGCACCCGGCAGATCGGAATCGGGGTGCATATTCTGGCCATGAGGGCGGGAATTCCCGTCTGGCGTCCGGATAGTATCAACACCCCCGAGGCCATCTCCCAACTCGCCTCCTACGGGGCCGACCTGCTGGTTGTGGCTGCTTACGGCCAAATCCTGAAACCCGGGGCCCTGGCCGCTGCCCGCCTCGGCGGCATCAACCTGCACGCTTCGCTGCTGCCAAGGCACCGCGGCGCCGCCCCGGTCGCCTGGTCGATCCTCAGCGGTGACACCGAGACCGGGGTTAGCGTCCTGCGCATGACCCCGGCCCTCGACGCCGGTGACCTGGTCGCCGTGGTGAAAACCCCCATCGGCCCGGAGGAGACCGCGGGCGAGCTTGAATTCCGCCTGGCCGAAATGGCCGCCAAGGTGGGGGTGGAGGTGGTCGACCAAATGGCCCGGGGCCCGGTTTCGGGAGCGCCGCAGGATCCCGCGCTGGTCACCAGGGCCCCGAAGCTGAAAAAAGAAATGGGCGATCTGGATTGGGCTGAACCGGCCGGCCGCCTGGCACTGGTGGTCCGCGCCATGCAGCCCTGGCCCACCGCGTTCACCCATTGGGTCAGGCCCTCGGAGGGGAAACCACCCGTCCGCCTGCTGGTGGTGAAAGCCCGGGCTGTTCCGGGCGAGGCGCACGGGGCTGAGCCGGGCACCCTGTTGCCACCCCCCGCGGATTTGGGGTGCCTGCGCGTGGCCACCGGCGGTGGTGTGTTGGAAATACTGTCCCTGCAGCCCGCCGGCAAGGCGGTCATGGAGGCCGGGCCGTTCCTGCGGGGCCGTCGCCATCAACCAGGCGACCGACTGGTGAAGGGGGCCGGAATCGCCTGAGCCACAGCGCGTGGCAAAAATCGCGGGGGCCGCCCGGTGATGCCGGGCGGCCCCTGTTTTGTTATTCCGTAATTTCGGAAGACTTACTTGGAGGCGCGGCTCAGGTACTCGCCGGTGCGGGTGTCCACCTGCACCACCTCGTTCACGGCGATGAAGGGAGGCACCTGGATCTTCAGGCCGGTTTCAAGCAGGGCCGGCTTGTACTGGGCCTGGGCGGTGGCGCCCTTCATGTTCGGGTCGGTTTCCACCACCTTCAGCTCCACCATCGGTGGCAGCTCGATGCTGATCGGCTTGTCTTCGAACTGCACCACATGGCAGTTGTCGTTTTCCTTCAGGTACAGAATCAGGTCGCCCACCCAGTCCTTGTTCAGGTTGACCTGCTCAAAGGTTTCAAGGTCGGTGAAAACATAATCATCACCTTCCTGGTAGACATATTGCATTGGGCGCTTGTCGAGGAAGGCGATCTCCACCTTGTCATCCGGGCGGAACCGGTTCTGCACCACCGCGCCGGTCTTCAGGTTCTTCAGCTTCAGATTCAGGATGGCCCGCCAGTTGCCCGGGGTGTTCAGGTCTCGGTCCACCACGGCGTAAAGCTGGCCGTCCTCGCCGACGATGACATTACCCTTGCGGACCTCGCTATATTCTGCCTGAGCCACAACACACCCCCTGTTGTCCTGTACCGAACGCTTCTCTGCAGCTGTTTGTACCTGGGCGCTGCTTATTTCTCCAAACCATCAATCTACGGTACGCGCGGGACCGGGAAAAGCCTTTCTGGACTTGCCGGGCACAAGGTGCCTGCCATCCCTTATACTCCGGGCCATGGAACCGTGGGGGGAAACCTGATGGCGCAATCTCTTTTGGGTCTGGTCCTGCTGGTTTGTGCGGGAAAAGATCCGGCCCAAAACCGGCCGAATGTCGTGCTCATTGTCGCGGATGATCTGGGGGCGCGGGACCTTGGGTTCACTGGCAGCAGTTACCACAAAACCCCCGCGCTTGACCAATTGGCCAAGGACGGCGTCCATTTCCGTCAGGCATACTCGGCCTGCCCGGTCTGTTCGCCCAGCCGGGCCGCCATTCTGACCGGAAGGCACCCCGCCCGGTTCGGCCTCACCGACTGGCTCCCCGGCAGGGCCGATCTGCCTGAACAGCGATTGGCTCGTCCCCCATTGCCGCCCGGCCTTCCTCTCGATGCCGTCACACTGGCGGAAAAGCTGGGCCCGTTGGGTTATGCCACCGGCCATATCGGCAAATGGCACCTCGGTGGCGAGGGGCTGATGCCCACCGACCAGGGCTTTCAGACCAATGTGGGGGGCGACGCGACGGGAACCTGCCGCAGCTACATGGCTCCCTTCCGCGACCGGCAGGGCAATTCCATGCCCGGCCTGGAGGTGGCCCAGCCGGGTGAATACCTGACGGACCGGCTCACCCTTGAAGCCGAGCGTTTCATCGACAAGAACAAGGAAAAGCCCTTTTTCCTCCACCTGGCACACTACGCACCGCACACACCGCTGGTGGCCAAAAAGGAGTTGATTGAAAAGTTCGACGCGGCACGCCGCCCCGGCTCGCAGGACAACCCGGTCTACGCGGCCATGCTGGCCAGCCTGGACGAGAGTGTGGCCAGGGTCCGGGCCGCCTTGGCGAAGGCGGGTGTGGCTGACAAAACCGTGGTGGTTTTCACCTCCGACAATGGCGGATTGTGCACGCTGGAAGGCATGGCCCGGCCCGCCACCACCAACGCGCCCTTGCGAGAAGGGAAGGGCTGGTTGTACGAGGGCGGTATCCGGGTGCCCCTGGTCATCGCGGGGCCAGGCATCGCCAAGGGCGCGCCTTGCGATGTCCCCGTCTGGGGGGCCGACCTGTTTCCCACAGTGATGGCGTTAACAGGACAATCCCTGTCCGAGGGCCTCGATGGGGTGGACCTGACAGGCTTGTTGGCAAAAGAGCCCAAAGGTGGGCAACCTGCCGAACGGGCCCTGTGGTGGCATTATCCCCACTACAGCAATCAGATGGGCAGGCCCGGGGCGGCGATCCGCAAAGGCCGCTGGAAATATGTCACCTTTTTCGAAAAGCCAGGCGTGGACCAAGGCGAGCTGTATGACCTCCAGGCCGATCCGGGTGAAAACTCCAACCGCATCCAGTCCAATCGCGCGATGGCCGAGGATTTGGACCGGGAATTGAAATCGCTCCAAAAGGCGGCGGATGCCCGATTCATGACTGCCAATCCCGCCTACAGGCCGGGTTCACCCAACGCGAAGGGTGTGGTGGTGCTGCCTGCCCGCAATGCCCTGGTGGATGGCGTCCAACTGCGGTATGAACCCTTGCCCCACAAGAACACGCTTGGGTTTTGGGTACGCAAGGAAGACACCGCCCGCTGGGATTTCACCATCGAGAATGCCGGTGAGTACCAGCTTGAGATTTTGCAGGGGTGCGGCAAGGGGTCGGGTGGTGCCGAGGTGGCGTTTGTGGTGGGCGGTCAGGAACTGGTCTGGAAGGTGGAGGACACCGGTCACTTCCAGAATTTCGTCACCCGCAACCCTGGCAAGTTCAAGCTTGAGCCGGGCCGCCACACCCTGCAGGTGCGGCCCAAAACCAAGCCCGGTGTGGCGGTGATGGACCTGCGCGAGGCGCGGTTGGTGCCGGTGCCGGCCGCCAAGTGATCATTCCCTGCGCAGCAGCAGGGCATGCTCCCTGCGGGGCCTGGTCCTGAATGCGGCCGTGGTGGGCCCGTGGAAGTGGGGTCGCGCCTGCGATGCCCGCGCGACCGGCTTGAAACCGCACATCCGCGCCGCCTTCGCCACCAGTTCCTCCGCCCGAAGCGCCGTGTCGCCCACCGCGGAATCGGCGATCAGCACGATCACCGGGGCCCCTGGCTTGACTTGGCCCGCCATCGCCGAAAGGAAAGACCTCAGCTCCCCCATCCATTCCCGGGCGGCCGCGGCGGCTGGCAATCCCGAGTAGCGGGCGCGGGCGCCCATCTCACGCCGTCGCATCTCGGAGGGGTCCATTTCCAGCCAGCGCATGCGGGTCTCGTGGTGGTCCGCATAGTCATAGGTGGCCGCGTAGGGGGGGGAGCAGATCACGGCTTCGAACGGCGCTCCCGGCAGCTTGGCCACCTTGGTGGCATCCGCCAGCTTGACCACCGGGGCTGGCTGGGCCGCGGAGGCCAAAAGCATGCGGTACTCGCGCAAACGCCCCGCCAGTTCCCGGGCCTTGCCAAAAAATTGCTTGGCCACAAATCCGGCCGCCAGCCGGCGCGGCGCCGTTCCTTCCGATGTGTCTCCCCGCCGCTTGGACATGCGTGTCAAAAGCGAGCTAAGCACCAGTTCCAGGTCGGCCCGGGCGTGGTCCCTGCCAAGCTCACGGATACCTAAGGCCAGCGAGTCCAGTTCCAGCAGCACATGGGGTTCGAACTGGGCGACATCGGCCACCGGATACCGGCGTGTGGCGCCTGCCTTGGCCCTGCGGCGGTCATCCGCGAATTCGGCCACTTGACCGGCCCTTTGGATCAGATGCTCCAGTTCATTGTCAGTCCGAGGCGCCGTTTTCAGGTGGGCCAGGCGCACCGCCAGGGGATTGAGGTCGGTCCCGGCCGGGCGCATGCCCAAAAGCATCGCCTCCACCAGCACCGTCCCTGATCCGCAGAACGGATCGAGAACCTTTCCCCCTTGGGGCACAAAGGCATTCAGCAGCCTGTGGGCCGTGACCGGGTGCATCCGGGCCGGGTAGGAATGGAAACCATGGACATGGGCCCGGGTGGGATCATCCGGTTTGTCTGTCGAAGGCTGAACCTCTAGGGCGAAAGCCAGCTTTGCGGCCTCCTCGCCTGCACCTTCCGTTTCTACCCGGCCGCCCACATGGGTGAGTGCCCTTTTGGGCCCTTTGGCCTTCACCATGCCGCGCGCCGTCGGCTTGCCTGTTTTGGCCCCTTTTCCGGTTTCCCGGGCAGGTGCCGGCTGGAAAGCTGGTCTGTCCTTTTTCTTTGCTTTGGGGCGACGGTCGCGCCGGAAAATGGCCATGAACTGCCTGCGGGATTGGGGAGTTTGCTTAAAATGTAATGGTACACCACGGAATCGGTTTCCAATCCTTGGCAACCGTGTGACCGACAGTTATAAATACATTTCTTCGTTTTTCAGCCGAAGTGGCGGAACAGGCAGACGCGCTGGACTCAAAATCCAGTTCCTTCACAGGAGTGTGGGTTCGACCCCCACCTTCGGCACTCAGCAAAAAGACCCGGCTGAAGGCCGGGTCTTTTTTTATGGTTTGCCTTGTGGTTTTAGCGGCAGGCAAACCACCTCGTTCACCCCCCGCAGCACCAGTTTGCCGCTGGCCAGGTCGGGCGTGCTCCAGTGCAAATCCCCGAAGTCCGATTTCGCCAACAGCTTGTACTCCGGCTCATTGGCGATTTGGAATAGCTTTCCCGATTCGTCCAGCACACAGATCGAGTTACCCAGCGCCCAAACCGAGGCCGCCACGCTTTTCGCCCCGGGAAGCCGCTCTTTCCAAAGCTGTTTTCCGGTGGAGGACTCCATGCAGGTGATGAATTGATCGGACGAGACGAACAAACGGCCTTTGGCCAGCACGGGTGAGGCAAGTCCCGGGCCCTTTTCCTTTTTCGACCAGGCGATTCCCCGGGATTCCTCCTCCTTGCTTTTGGGAGTCAGATCGCCGTTGTATCCCGCCCGGACAGCCACATATTGGCCCGGATTGAACGGATCACTCTTGCAGGCGATCAGCAGGTCACCCTCCGAGGCGGGGGAGGTCGCAAATCCACCCTTGAGCGCGGTGTAGCGCCACAGTTCATCGCCTGAGTTCGGATCAAGACCGGTCAGCAAGCCGTCCCCGCACAGGACCAGTTCGGTCCTTTTGGAATTCTTCCAGATGAACGGTGTGGACCAGGAGGTTTTTACCTTGCGGGGTTGTCGCCAGAGCTCTTTGCCGGTCGCGAGGCTGAATGCCGCCACGAACGATTTTTTCTCGTTGTCGCACTGGATAAACACCCGGTCCGAATCGATCACCGGTGAACTGCCGCTGCCAAAACCTGTCGCCCTGGGTTCCACACCCAGATCTTGACGCCAGATCTCCTTGCCAGTGTCGGCGGCCAGGCAAACCAACTGGCCGCACGAACCGGCCCAGCAGCAGACCACCTTGCCGTTCGTGGCGGGTGTCTCGGTGGCGTAGGTGTTGGATGGGTGGTGGGGGATTTGGGGGGCGCTCTTGTGCAGTTCCGCCACCCAGAGCGATTTGCCGGTCTCGCCGTCGAGGGCAGTGACCGTCCAGGTGTGGATCTCCTTGGGAGGCTTGGTGGTTCCCAGGTAGGCTCCAAGCCCCATTTCTCGGGTACCCTTGGTGAAGTCGGAGGGCTTGGAAATTTTCGGCGCGTCGGCCGCCAGCAAAAACACCTTTCCGCCCCCGGTAACAGGTGCCGCCCACCCGAAACCTTTGGGCGAATAACGCCACAAGCTGGATGTCCCGTTTTCAGGAACAGAAACTTCCGGAAGGTTCCAGACCCCGTTGCCGTTTGGTCCCCTGAACCCGTTGATGGTGGATCCGGTACCCGCAGGCTCCGCGGCGCGGACCACCATTGAGGTCAGAAGGGCGATTCCGGGCAAGAGGTTTCGTGTCCAGAGCCAGCTCATGGTGCTTCCCGCGGTTTTATGGTTTTTAGGGCGAGACTTGATTGATTAATAGCCGCGGCCACCGGTTTATTAAACGATATCTGACTGTTTGCTAGAATTCCCCAAAAGTTAGGGAGACCTCAAGAATGAAAGCGGCATGCGTGCGCACCCAGGGCCCGGCATCCAACATCCGTTTGGAGGAGTGGCCCACTCCCCAACCGGGCCAGGGCGAAGTGTTGGTGCGGGTTACCTGGTCGGCCTTGAACCCGATTGATGTCTACCTGCGCGCCGGCACCATCCCCATGCCTGTTCCCAGTCCATTCATTCCAGGCAGTGATTTTGCCGGGGTGGTGGAGGCGGTCGGCCCAGGGGTGACCCGATTCAAGCCGGGCGACCGGGTCTGGGGTTCCAACCAGGGTTTGCTGGGCAGGCAGGGCACCTTGGCGGAATATGTCTGCACCCACGAGCAATGGGTCTATCCGGTTACCCCGGGGGTGGATGAATCGCTGCTCGCGGCATCGGCCTTGACCGGCATCACCGCCCACCTGGCGGTGTTTGACGCGGGGCAACTCCGCAAGGGACAGCGGCTGTTTGTGACGGGTGGCACCGGCGGGGTCGGTTCCTTCGTGGTGCAGATGGGCCGCATTGCCGGGGCGGAGGTGATCACTACCGCTGGCTCCCCTGAAAAAATCGCCCATTGCAAGGCTATGGGGGCCAGCCATGTCATCAACCACCGCACGGAGAACTTGAAGGAAAAGCTGGCGGAACTGGTCGCGCAAAAACCGCTGGATGTCTGGATCGAAACCCAGCGTGAACCGGATTTTGATTGCATGGTATCCAGCCTTGCCCCGGGTGGACGGATGGTCCTGATCGCCGGACGCACCGCCCGGCCTGTTTTCCCGGTGGGCCCTTTTTATGTGAAGGGCCTCACGCTGACCGGCTTCGCCATGTTCAACAGTCCGGCCGAAAGGCAGCGCCATGCCGCCCATGAGGTGGGCCAGTGGCTGGCGGAAGGAAAGTTGAAGGTCACCATCGGCGCGACCTACCCGCTGGAAAAAGCCGCAGAGGCGCACGCCTTCCTGGAGGAAAACACGCTGGGCATGGCCGGCAAGCTGACTGGCAAGGTAGTGGTGAAGGTCTCCTAGCAAGCAAGCCCCAAAACAGTGAGGCCCGGCACCCATCGGCTGCCGGGCCTCACTGTTTTGGGGTTGTTCCGGATCAGTCCTTGCGCGTGGCTTGGGCGAGGCGATCACCAATCACATCCCAGTTTAAGGTGTTGAACCACGCCTTCAGGTAATCAGCCCGCTTGTTCTGGTACTTCAGGTAGTAGGCGTGCTCCCAGACATCCACACCCATCACCGGCTTCAGTCCGGCGGAAAGGGGGCAGTCCTGGTTGGGGAAGCTGACGACATCCAGCATGCCCATCTGGTTCACCACCAGCCAGGACCAGCCACTGCCGAATCGGGTCATGGCGGCGGTGGAAAGCTTCTCCTGGAACTTGGCGTAGCTCCCGAAAGCCTGGTCGATGGCCTTGGCGGTCGCCCCGGTGGGCTCGCCACCGCCATCCTTCTTCATGAGGGACCAAAAGACGGAGTGGTTGTAGTGGCCTCCGCCGTTGTTGATGACCGCGC
>JAFMJU010000112.1 GCA_017853285.1 Gemmataceae bacterium | reverse complement strand
CCTCGTCGCTGCAGGAACGCGAGAGCTCGAGGTAGGCCGCCACGCGGGCCGGACCGTCGAGCACGAGGTCACCGCCCCGCTGTCCCAGGGCCTGGTGCCGACCCAGCCACATGCCAACCGACAGCAGCATGAGGGCCGCCAAAATGCCGGCGGCAACGGAGATCTTGCGCGCGGCCTGACTGCGCCCCTTGGCCCGCCGGCTGACACCGCTTGGGGATGTGTCGGCCGACGAGGCCGCGCGGGTGACAATACGGAAAGGCCAATCGAGATTGAGGTTTTCGGCGCGGGCCAGGACCCGCAGCGCCCTGTCCGGAGCCCCGGCGGGAGCAAGCTGCCGCAGGGAGCGCTCGATGGCGCCGGTGGAGGCGAACCAATTGGCGCAATCGGGGCAGTTGAGCAGGTGGCGGTCATCCGCGGGGCGATTGTCGTCGTAGCGCAGCCGCGCTTGCAGACAGTCGCCCGGCAGGCCGGATTCCGCAGTCAAAGATTCAGCGTCCATCCAAAAACTCCCATCCCATCCACCGGCCGCGGGCCGGATCGTGTTTCACGCGGGGCCGGTGGCCCCCTGTTCGCGCGCCCGTTCTTCCAGCCAGCGACGGCCCTTGAAGACTCGCCAGCGTGCCGTTTCCTCGGAGACGCCGGCGATCTCGCCGATCTCCTTGAAGGAGAGCTCGCCTTCCACGCGCATCAGCAACGCCTGGCGGTAATCAGCCGGCATGCCATCGAGGAGGGCCAGCAGGTGCTCGCGGGTGTCATCCTCCTCCAGGTGGGCGGTGGGATCCGTCGCGCGCGAGCCCGTACGCCTCTCCGCCAAGCCGCCCTCGTTGCCAGGTACCAGTGGTTCCTCGCGCCGACGGGCGCGTGACCGGCACCAGTTGGCGTGGGTGTTGTGCCCGATCCGGAAGAGCCAGCCCCGGAAATTGGTCCCCGCCTCGAACTGGCTCAAACGGGTGAAGGCCCTGAGGAGGGTCTCCTGCGTGAGGTCCTCGGCGAGTTCGTGCCGCCTGGTGAGGTGCCACAGCCATCGGAACAGGGCGTCCCCATGCCGCTCGACCAGGGCGCCAAAGGCCGCGCGGTCACCCGTTTGGGCGGCCAAGACCAGCTGGGTATCCCCGGCCGGGTTTTGCCCTGTGGCCCCGGAGGGCTGGTCAGCGACAGCTTTTCCCAAGGGCACGCATCACCTCGCGGGCAGTGGGCACCGACACCAGACCAACACCGGCGGCCTGGTATCCGTTGGCCAGACCAGCCCATCCCGGATTGGCATGGTTTCCCCGGCGCCTTGGATCTGCTGGCCACCTTAAGAATAAGGATTGTTTACCCGTGGTGAAAATGGGGCAAATGGACAAGAGGCCACGGTCGGTCCTGTGGATCGGGGATGTCCCGAGGTTTCCCTTGCCGGGCTGCCTTGCCCAGCCTTGGCTAACGGCCATCGCAATCCGTAGCATGACCTCACAGGCAAACCGGTTGGGTTCGGTCCTGGCAGCGCCTTCAGGCAGCCAGGTGGATCAGCCGGAAGGTTGTTTCGAGTTCCCGCGGGGTGAGGCATGGCGCGCGCTCTTTTGGTGCAGTGGTATCGCCAAATACCACGCCCCCGCACCCGGGAAAGCTTCCATTCCTGGTTCAAGAACCACAAGAAGGCCATAGAGCAGTTCCAAAACCGGGTGACTTCGCGTTATCAGGAGTGCACGCTGCAGCGTCTTTTGGCGAACGGCGACCTGGTGGCCCGGGACGCAGCCGCCTTCTGCCTGGGCATCCTGGGTACTTGGGATTCCAATCCCCATTTGGCCTCAGCGCTGAAAGACGCCGATCCCGCCATCCGCGAGATGGCCGCCGAGGCGATGTGGAGCCTGTGGTTCCGCTCACACGAGCCACGGAACTGCCAGGAGCTGAGGCGGATTGTCCGACTTCGGGACCGCCGCAAAGTGCTGGAGGGATTGAACACCCTGATTGTGGATGCGCCGGACTTCGCCGAGGCCTGGAATCAGCGGGCGATTGTTCACTTCAAAGCCAAACGGTTTGAGGATGCGATACGCGACTGCGAGCGCACCCTGCAACTGAACCCATGGCATTTTGGCGCCCAGGCGGGCATGGCGCAGGCCTATATGCATATGCGGAAGCACAACGCGGCGCTGAAGGCCTTTCGTGCCGCCCACCGCATCAATCCCCACATGGACGGGATTGTCAGCACCATCCGCCTTTTGGAAAAGGCCCTCGATGAAGGGTCTTCGGCGGAGTGAGGCTGGTTGGCCCAGCCGGGCCCCGGACCATCAGTCGGCCCGCATTTTCCAGGCGCTGAGCCCTTTTTCCCCGCGAATGTACAACCAACCGCCGGCCAGGGCCGGTGAGGCCAGCGACCGTTCCTTGAGTTCGAACGAGGCCACCCGGCTGAACTTGTCCGCCGCGGTGAAAATGGTCATTTTTCCGGTCTCGCTAACCGTGAGGACCTGCTTGCCGGCCAGGATTGGAGAAGCCGAGTAGGCTCCCTGCAGCCTTTCCTGCCAGAGCTGCTTGCCGGTTTCGGGTTCCAAGGCCGACAGCACGCCGTTGTCGGCGAGCACCAGCAGCCTGCCGTCCACCATCAGCGGGGTGGGGGTGAGGGGCGCGTTTTTCTCAATCGACCAGGCAAGACGCTCCTGCCCGGGTTTCAGTTCGCCCAAACGCACGCAGAGCAGTTTGGGTTTGTCGTATCCGGTGCTGAGGACGACCAAATCTTCCGTGACCTGAAAGGGACGGGGCACCACCGAGTACCCTGTGTAGGGAAATCGCCAGATCTCCTTGCCGGTGGAGGCGTCCACCTGCTGGAGGATGTCGCTGGCGGCGGACAGGACCAGGCCGTTGTTTTTCCCGTTCGGGCAGGGGGTGGCGAACGAGAAGGTCTTGGACGCACCGGCCTTTCGGTCGAGCCGCCAGGATTCCTTGCCTGTTTCGAGGTCGAGGGCGACCAGGGCTTGCAGGTCGAGTCCGTCGCAGGGGATCAACACCTTGCCCCCCACCACCACCGGGCTGGCGCCGCCGCCATGGACCGGCTTGGAATACAACCCCTCGGTGCGCCAGAGCACCTTGCCCTGGAAATCGACCAGGGCGGTGCCCACATGGCCGAAATGAACCACGATTCCCCGGTTGGTGAGTACCGGTGTGGGGCTGGCGTGGCTATTTTTGCTGTGAATCTTTGGCAGCGAATCTGCCGGGCGCTCGAACACGGTCACGCGGAAACGAGGTTTACCGTTGGCGGCGTCGAGGCCCAGGACCACGAAGCTCCATAGTTTTGCCGATTCGCCATCCGGCACCGCGGCGGTGAGAACCAGAAGTCCGTCCCGCACCACCGGGGAGGACCACCCCTGCCCAGGAACCGGGACAGTCCAGTCCGGAGGGGGGAATGAGCCATCTTGGCCGGGAAAACGGCCCTGGGCGATACCGTTAGCCCCGGCCCCGCGGAATTCCGGCCAGTCGGCGCCCGGCAGGACCGTGGTGAGGAGGCCGAGAATGAGGGAGCAGGCGGGTGTCATGGCGGGGTTCCAAGGTGCCCTTCACGATACTTGAGCGAAAAATCGGTTTCGCACAGGATTGAATGTCAATTTAGCGAAAAAAGTCCGGTTCAACCGTGGGTGCCTGTTTTGACGGATTCAAGCTGGCCGGGGAGGGGAAACGGGCATCCGGTCGCTTGTCACCATGGTTGGCGTGGATGCCATCAGTCGATTCCTATGGAAGGGGATGAGTTCGTTGGCGTTCGCGCGTCGATGGACCCGGCTGGGGCAAGAGGCCCGGCCCAGGATGAGCAAGCAACACGATTGGCACCCCGACCCACGGATGGAGAGCAACGGATGAACCGCGCATGGAAGCGTGTTTTGGCCGGGTGGACATTCAGCCTTGCCGTGATTCCCATGGCCCAGGCGGCTGAACCTGTTCTGCCGGTGGCGCGCACCGGGGCTGTGCCCGTGGTGACCCCGCCCTCCACCCACATTGTTGTGGCCAACAAGGCGCCCATCGCCCGGCTCGGCACCCCGATCGTGAGCCTGGGCGAGCCCCAGGTGATCAACGATGAGCCGGCCCCGAAGACTCCCGCGGTGCTGAAGATCGACCCGGCCATCACGCCCGCCTCCGGTCTTTTGAACTGGTTCGGGCAAGACCAGTCGAAGCCGCTGGCCACCAGCAAGCCCATGGGCATGGAACCACCGATGACTGGTTCGGTCCCCATGGCCACCACGCCGATGGGCACGGCCCCGATGCCGAGGCCGCTCTATCCGATGGGGAGCGCCAGCCAACCTGGAGTCAGCCCGCCTGCCGTGACCCGCCAACCCCTTCCCAACGAGATCATCGACCCGGCAACGCCGAGGACCACGGTGATCGAACAGCCGAAGACCGGCATGCGGTTGTTCAACAGCGGCACCACCACCGGGGGCATGTTCAGCACCGGCACGCGTAATTCCGGGCAACCCAGGCCCATCCAGCCGGGCGAGGTGGTGACAGGGCCGACCATCATCGACGGGCCGGTGAACTCGTCCCCCCTTTCAGGCGGGATGACGGTGCCGGGCAACATCTCGTCGCTGCCGGCCGGGACGGTGATCGATGAGAATGGCCAGGTGATCTCCGGCGGTGATCCCTCCGCGTCGTGGTGGAACCGCACCAAGGCGAAGCTGATCGGAGGCGAGGTCTGCGGTCCCGATTGCTTCGGTGACGAGAAGCACAACCTCTACCGCAACCGCTTCTTCGGCAGCCTGGAGTACATCGCCTGGGGCCTGCAAGGGGACAGCCTGCCCAGCTTGGCGATCCAGGGCCCGTGGGATCCCTCCACGAACAGTTTTGTCAGCCCGACGGTGATCAGCCCCTCCACCGTGAACAATGATGTGCTGTCCGGCGCCCGTGGCCAATTGGGCATGTGGTTCACCGCCGACCAGGGGATCGGTTTCGACACCAGCCTTTTCGGGGTGGAGCAGAACACCAGCACCGATATCTTCCAGTCCTACAACGCCCCGGCCCTGGGCCGTCCGTTCATCAACGCGGCGGACGGCAGCGAGGCCGCCCAACTGGTGGCGGCTCCGGGCCTGGTGGGTGGCAGCTTCAAGATCCAGGAAATCACCCAGTTCTACGGCGGCGACCTGAACCTGCGGTACGGGCTGATCCGCGGCCAGTACTGGACCTTCGACATGGTGACGGGCTTCAAATACCTGAGCCTGCGGGATCGGCTGAGCCTGGAGGAGAATCTTTACCTGTACTCCGACCAGGCGAACCGGTTCCCCGCCGGGACCTCCGGTTCGGGGATCACCGTGCTGGACCAGTTCTCGGCCCAGAACAACTTCTACGGTGGCCAGATCGGCGGCATATTGGGGCTGCATGTCAACCGTTGGTCGTTTGACACCACCCTGAAGCTGGCGGTGGGCACCAACCAGGTGCATGCCAACATCCTGGGCAACACCACCGTGACCGGGCCAGGCGGCGGCGTGACGAACTATACTGGCGGCCTGCTGGGCCAGGCATCGAACATCGGAGCCTTCAACTTCAGCGAGACCTCCTTCGTGCCTGAGCTGGGCTTCATGATCGGGTACAACTTCACGCCGCGCGTGAAAATGATGCTGGGCTACAACTTGATCTACTGGACCAATGTGGTTCGCGCGGGTGACCTTATCGACACGAATGTGAACCCGGCGCAGTTGCCACCCTCCACGGTGACGGCGGGCCCACCCTTCCGCCAATTCAATACCAGCGACTTCTGGGCGCAAGGAATCTCCCTTGGCCTGGAAATCAAATACTGACCGGATGCCGCCTGAAAGCGGCAACCATTACCCACCCTGATTCGCACCAAGATCCTTCCCAACTTTTCCGGGCGGTCCATGGATGGGCCGCCGCCGGGTAAGGAGGCCGGGACCATGTTCAACCCCTTCCGATTGATTTGCAGGATCCAATCCATCCTTCGCACCCGCAGGGCCGCCAAGGGCCGGTTGGTGGTGAAAGCCCGGCCCGGGTTGGAGTCTTTGGAAATGCGCGCCGTGCCGGCCACCATGGGGCCGGTGGTGAGCGGGTATGTGTTCAACGACCTGAACGGGAACGGGCTGCGGGACACAGGCGAGACCGGCCTTGCGGGCGTGATGATGGAATTGCGCAACCCCGCGGGTGTGACCGTTTCGACCGCCATGACAGACTCCTCGGGTCAGTACCAGTTCACGCAGGACCAATCCGCCGGAACCGCCCTCAAATCGACCTCGCAGCGGGTGTCGTTTGAAAACCTGAAGGGCGCATGGAGCGGGCAGGCCGCCGTGAACGCCTTCAACCCCTCCCTGGGCACCCTGACCCAGGTGGACCTGAAGGTGAACGGACAGGTCACCTCCACGGTGAAGGTGGAGAACCTGGATACCGACCCGTCGATGGCGAAGGTGTCGCTGAACAACAAGCTGTTTGTGCTGGGGCCCAGCGGCACACTGGAGGGAGTGGCCCAACCCAGCCAATACAACGCCAATTTGTCGGCCTTTGATGGCGCCGCAGATTTCGCCGGCACCAGTGGCTACAACACCGGAATGCAAAACAGCCAGGTGGTGACCAACTCCACGGTTTCCACGGTCTCGGGCCTAGCCGCATGGACGGGCAGCGGTTCGGTGAACCTGCGGGCCGCCGCCCGGGGCACATCGATCCAGGAATCGAACACCAACCTGATGAGCACCATCACGACCCAGGGGCGGCTGGACCTGGAGGTGATCTACACCTACCTGCCTTCCCGCAACCTGCAGGTGGGCAATTACGATGTGGTGGAGATCGCCCAGCCGGCAGGATACCTGGACGGCATGGAATCGATCGGCTCCACGGTGATCCCCGGCACCATCGGCTCCGACAAGGTGGGGATCAGCCTTTCGGCAGGGGGCATCAGCAATGTGAATTTTGGGGAGGTTAAGGCCTCCAGCCTTCGCGGTGTCTCCTACATCGACGCGCTGGCTGACAACACCTACAACGCCAGCGACTACGGCGCCCAGGGCGCTGTGGTGACGCTGACAGGCATCGCCGACAACGGCGCCACGGTGAACCAGCAGATCGTGGTGGGGCAGGATGGCCTGTTTGAATTCTCGAATTTGCGGCCGGGGTCTTACAAGTTGACATCCACCCTGGTGGACAAAAATGTGGCCGGGGCCACCAGGGCAGGAACCCTGGGCGGCACGGCGACAACCCTGACCGTGAGCGGGATACGGGTGAAGAGCGGCGACAACGGCATCGAGTACCAATTTGGCCAGTATGCCAATGCCAGCATCTCGGGCACCGTGTACGCCGACCTGAACGGCAACGGAATGCAGGACGGTGATGAACAGGGCATCGCCGGGCAGACTGTGCAGTTGGCCGGCGCTGGGACCCGGTCCGTGGTTACCGACGAGTTCGGCTGGTTCGACTTCGGCGATCTGAAACCCGGTTCCTATTCGCTGACCAACGCCACCTCCGGGAGCTGGCTGGCGCAATCGGCCCGTGCCGGTGCCGCCGGAGGTGTGGTGACCAGCTCTTACGAGCAGATCCAGCAGATCGCCCTGACCTCGGGTTCGTTCGGGGAGAATTACCTGTTCGGCAAGGCGCTGAAGTCCTCCCTTTCGGGCGTGGTCTATGTGGATGCCAACAAGAACGGAGTCCGCGACGCGGGCGAGATCGGTGTGGCGGGGGTGACGCTGCGGCTGGCTGGCAACAATGACCTGGGCCAGATCGTGAGCCTAACCACCGTGTCCGGGTCCGGAGGGGCCTACTCCTTCAGCCCGCTTCGCTCGGGCAGCTACACCGTCACCCAGGTCACGCCAGTCGGCTACACGGCCAGCTCGGCCAAGACGGGCAACCTGGGCGGCATGGTCATGAGCAGCTCGGCCTTGTCCGTGAGTTTGTCCACCAATGAGCAGGGGGTTCAGTACGACTTCGCGCTGATCCAGACCGCGGTTGCCTCTCCCCTGTCGAAACGGATGCTGCTGGCCGGCGTTCGCCGGTAAGGCCAGTCGCCAAAAACCAGGTTAATCCTCCGCGCCGCCCAGCCGTAGTAACGGTAGCAGGGCGGCGTGGCTGTCTGTCCAGGTCACGGTTTTTGTGACCGGATCGGGGGTGGTCCATGGGCCCCGTAGGCCCCGGGGTTTGTCACCCAGCAGGACCCAGTGGGACGCCATCCAGCCTGAATCAGTCGGGGAACCGGTGGACGGGGCGGAGGAATCCCACCAGGAATGGACAGAAACCCCGTAGGCCTTTCCCAGCCCGGCCAGCACGGGCAGCAATTCGAGATAGCGGTTGGAAATATGGACTAGCATGGTGCCGCCAGGGGCCAGCCTGGACTGATAGACCTCCATCGCCTCGCGGGTGAGCAGGTGGGTGGGGATGGAATCCGAACTGAAAGCATCGAGGATGATGAGGTCGAAGCTGGCTGCCGGCTGGGCAGCCATCAGCAGGCGGCCATCCCCCAGGCTGACCTGGCAATTTCCGGCGGACTGGTTCAAGAATGGGAACCATTCCTTCCTTTTGGCCACGCGTTCCATCAGTGGGTCGATTTCGAGGAAGGTCCATTCCTCCCCGGGGCGGGCGTAATAGGCCAGCGCGCCCACACCCAGACCGATGGCGGCCACCTTTTTTCGGGGAAGGGCACCCGCGGGCAGTGAGAAGAGGTCGCCGGCCGGTCCACGGGGATGGTAATAACCCAGGGGCAAGGTTTTACCGGCGCCATCGCGCCATGAGCCGCAGGCCTGACCGTGGATGGTGCCGCCATGGACCAGGCGGAACAGTGGCTCGCCGGGCCGGGGGCCTTGAGCCATTTCCACTCTGGCCTGTCCAAAAAATGAGCGTTCCTGCCAGAGCAGCCTGCCCGTGGGGTCGGGGGCGAGCCTGCCCACCAAGAGGGCGTTGGCCAAGAGGGCGGCGTGCAGGCCAGGGCGGAACGAGCCCAAGTGCGCCAGCAGCAGGGGGAAACCGATGATGAGGGCCCAACGAGGCCCGCCGGGGCCCAACTGAAGCACCCATGCCAATGTGGCCAGGCCGGTGGCTAGCAGGGCCGCGCCGGCCACCCGGGCGAGGTCTCCCTTCAGCCATGCCTTGGGGCCACCCATTTGAAACAGGCAACAGCCCGCCAGGGCGATGGGGTATTCCCAAATGCCGGCACGCCAAAGGAGCATGGGGGCCAGCAGGGCGGCGGTGGCGCCGCCGAGAACCCCGCCCAAGCCGATGGCCAGATAAAACCAGGGCAGGGCCTGTGGTTCGGGCCGGGTTTCCACCAGCCTGGCCAGGGTGCCCCAGGCGAGCAGCAGGAAGCAGCCGAGATGCGCCACCAGAAGGGGCAATGCCATGCCGCCTCGAACCTCCACGCTTCCCACACCCCACAGGAGCGCGAGGATCAGCGCGGAAAGGGCTTGTGCACGCGGTAGCCAGCCAATGGTGCGCACCGGGGTTGCTCCGAATGCGAGAATGAAGGCCACCAGATACAGGGCAAGGGGAGTGATCCCCAGAAGTGGTACCCCAGCGATGTCGGTGACCAGGTGGGTGGTCATGGCCACCATCAACATGGAAGGGAAGGCGGAGGCCAGCAGCCAAGTGAGCCAAGGGTGGGAGGAGAGGGGTGTTTTGTCTTCGGTTGTTATCGAAACCGCCGGGGTAACCTGGGGTCGAAACCAGAGGGCTGCCGTTAGCATGCCCAGCGCCCAAATGGCCAAGCCCCAAGACCAAAGTTGGCGTTGAAGCGGAAGGTTGAAAAGTGGTTCGAAAACCAGTGGATAGGCCAGTAAACCGGCGAGGCTGCCGATGTTGCTGGCCGCGTAAAGCGGGGTCGGGTCCAGGCCGGTTCTGGCTCTGGCCAGCCATGCCTGAACCAGTGGGGCGGACATGGCCACCACCAGGACCGGGAAAAAAAAGCCC
>JAFMJU010000111.1 GCA_017853285.1 Gemmataceae bacterium | reverse complement strand
ACAAGGGGCAGTTGCTGGAGGGGCTGGGGCGTCATCGCCTTCTGGCGGTGGTGGCATCCCCTCCAAAAGCGATGTCCACCACCAGTTCCGGGTCGGTTTCTGTGACCTCATCAGGGGGGGCCGTGACAGTGACCACCACCGGTGGTTCGGCACAGGTTCAGAACCAGTCGGTTTCGGTGGTAGACCCTTCTCTTTTGCAAACCCAGATAGACAAGGACAAACAGCCCAACTTTTTCAGGCAATTGAAAAAGGTCAAATCAATTTTTGACCTCGCCGCCACAGATGTTTCAGTTTCCTACCAGAATGGCAACCAAAAAGTGACAGGGACCCTGAAAAGCCCCCTGAAGGATCCAACGGTTGCAAGTCAGTACTTGCCGCTCCTGTTCAGCGCCACCAGCACCGCCTCCGCGCCCGAATCCTCTGACAAGGTGGAACTGCCGGCAAGGGTGAACGTGATGACGGCCAGCTATGAGGTCCTGTCTCTTTTGCCTGGTTTGGAGGATCAGGATATCCAGTCCATCCTGACTAACCGGCCCCAACCGGGAGATTCGACCGGGGACACCTTGGCTTGGCTGCTCACAAAAGCCCAGATTTCTCCCTCCAAGCTTTCCCGTGTGGAAAACTACCTTACCACCAGACCCAAGATGGTCAGGGTCGTGTCCGTTGGCAAGCTGGATGGCTTCGGGGTGACCTCTGTTCTCGAAGGGATGATTGACCTCAGTGGACCCCGGCCGAGGTTGGCGGGGATTCGTGACATGACAGACCTGTATCGCTCCAGCGGAGCGAGCCAGGCCCCCTGACCCAGGATGGGGCCAGGGCAATCAGGCAGGGAAGGGAATCCCATGGAAAGGCATGTGGACCTATGGCCCGCCTCTGTTTCATCGATTGGGACCACCAGCGCCTAACCGCCCTGGTCGCTGAATGCGGTCGCAATAAAGCCAAAGTCCTGGAATCCTGGACCGAAGAGACCGAACTTTCTCCCAACCCCGTCATGGCCGAGGAACTCGGCCAGTTTCTGAAAATTCGATTGAAGGAAAAAAAACAGGTCGTGGCCGGGATAGTCGCCCTGGTCGGGCGTGACCGATTGATTGTGAGGGACCAGAAATACCCGGCTGTCAACCAATCCGAGGAACCCGGCCTCGTACGTCTGATGACAACCAAGGAAGTGCTGGATGATCCCGAGGATGTGATCATCGACTACCAGCCTTGGACCTCGCAGGAAAACCGAGCTGAAAAAAGGGCGCTGGTATATGTGCTGCGCCGGGAAATGATGGCCACTTACGAGGCGATGGCCAAGGGGGCGGGTGTCAAGCTGGTTGGATTGTGCCCCCGGGCCATGGGGTTGGCCTCGGCACTACCTCAAGGGCAGGGAACCCGGGGTTTGGTGGCGGTCGGCCATTCCTGGCGGCAGCTTCTGGTGGTCCAGGATGGGGCGGTGGAACTGGACCGGGGTCTTGCCCTCGGCGACACCATGGCCCAGGAGGCCCGGCGTGGATTCGCTGTTTACGGGACAACCGGGGGAACACAGCCCGGCCGCATTTTTGCGGCCGGGGCCTCGCACCCTGAGATCGATCGCTTGGGTGAATCCCTGGAAGTCGCGGTCGAAGAGTTGACAGATTTGGAGGGTGTGCCAGGAAACGGTCCCGGCGCAGCCTCCATGATCGCCCTGATTGGGATGGCCCGCGCGTGGAGCCGGGAAAAGCCTGGAGTCGATTTCGTCCATCCCAGGATGCCGAAAAACGAGATCAGTGACGCCCGCAAACGCCTTTTTCTTTACAGCGGAGCCGCGGCAGCGCTTCTGGTGATGGCCGGGGCCGCCTTTTGGTGGCATACCGGCGGAAAAGAATCGGACATCCAACGGATGCAGGCGGATTTGGACAAGCTAAAGTCGGATAACAAGCGCTATGTCGAGGATGAAAAACGGCTCAAGGACCTTGCCGCTTGGGATACCGCGAACTGGCTGGAAGAACTGGTTGATCTGGCCTGCCGGGTGAAAGACACGAAGAAAATGCTCATCACCGAGGTTGTGGCGACTCCCCAGCAGCAGGTCGCGGGCCAAAACAGCCCTTACAACGGCCGTTTGACCATCAAGGGAATTTTGCCGGATGGTACCGGTGACGAAAACGAGTTGGAGCGTCTGGACAAGGATTTGAGAACCGCGGGCCCCGAGGGTTATTACCTGACCAAGCTCCGCCGGACCGGCAAGACCTTCGATTTTGAAATCCTGGTGAAGACCCGGTCTCCCTCGGACTATGTGATGACCCCGCCCCCACCGCCCAAAAAGAAGGACGCCAAAGACAGTGAAAAGGATGGTTTGAAAAGCGGGGGAGCCTCCAAGGAAACCGGAACAGAAAGTAAAGGCGCCAAGGCGAAGATCGAACCCGGGGCTGTCGGCAAGGAAGCCAAGCTGAAAACGTCCGGCCCGGAATCCGAAAAGCCAATGGCCCCCGGCGAAAAAACAAAGGCCAAGTGATTTGGGGATGTCCTGGCAGTACAAGAGTAAAATGATCTGGAAGAAAACAATCGGAATCCTCCAATGAGTTCCACTCGATTACCGTTGCTGTTGGCGATCGTCGTGGCCGGCCTGGTAGTGCCGGTGGCCATTTATTACCTCCTCTGGAGCCCGCTTAGCGACCTCCAGCAGCGGGAGGAGGCTTTGGCGGTTTCCCTCCAAAAGGAGATGAAGGAAAATTCCGACCACCTCAAGTCCCGCAAGGAAATCCTGAAGGCTCACCCCAGACTCGAGGATTGGAAGCTCCTGAGTTGGCCCGAGCCCAAGACCAAGCCTGCCGATCGCCACACCAATGACCTGCAGGCTGAGTTCCGCAACCAGTTGGAAGACATCGCAGAGGGGGCCGGATTGGAAGATTGGGGTGTGGACCTCACCAAATCCTCAGGCGCACAGGCTGGCGCGGGCAGCCGAGCCGGTGGAAAAAAAGCCCTCTGGCAATCCACCACCTACCGGGTTTCGGGGAAGGGAAGCCTGTCCGAAATCGCCGCGGCGATCAAGGATGTGTACAAGATCCCAACCCTGCAGCGTGTGGGCACCCTCACCATCAAGCGCGACGATAATGACAAGAAAAACCTGTCCAAAGACAACCTGGAGGTCACGTTTACGGTGGACGCGCTTTCGGTCGTTGGGGCTGAGAAGAGAGATTCCCTTTTGCCCAAACTGAAAGATCCCAAGTATTCCTTCACCAATCCCAACCGGGAGGCGGATAAGGTTTTGGCTTCAGCAAACCCCTTTGTCCTTCCAGCGCCGCCCACCCCAGTGAGGCCGCCAACCCCACCGACTCCTCCCGCCATCGCCAAGGAGGAAAAGCCAAAGGAAGATTTCGAGGAATATTTGACCGGTGTCAAATTCACATCCCTTTCCAGCTACGAGCGCGGATCCAAATCGGGATGGATGGTGCATTTCTATGATCAAAACAACAATGGAGATAAGAAGATATATAGCCTTGGCTTGCGGCGTGGGATTGAAATCACTGATATGTACGGAAATGAAGTTCTCAATGGTGAAATGGTGTGGGTGAATGAACGCATGGCGGTTTTTCTGATAGATGGTGCTTACTATAGATTTAAGGTTGGGGATGACCTCTACCCGGATGAAAGCAGAGTGTTGACTGCTGAAGAATACAAGGCAATTGGATTGCCAAGTCCCCCTAAACCCAAGCCCAAAGAGAAGCCAGCAGAAGACGAGGGAATGTAACAGCTTTTTTCTAATTGATTAGAGACCTCTGAGGAATTGTTAAAAAGGGCAAACTGTTCCAATTCTTCTGATTCATCGGGCTGTAACGGTCCGATGATAGGATGGCAGGGTGGAATGATTATTTTCCACTTTGGTTTGCGGTAAAGTGGCTCAACAGGGGCCCACCGACAGGAGCAGGCCATGTCCATTCCAGTGCGCAACCAAAGAAATTGGCTCTCAGTAGCCTCCACCCCTTGGTGGAAAGTCGCACTGGCCGGGGCTTTGGTTTCAGGTCTGCCGCATTGGGCCATGGAGGCCCATGCCCAGATTGCCCTGGTTCAAAATCCTCCATCTGTAGTCTCCTCCCCGGAGGCGGGCCTGGTTGCTCAACCCGTGGCAGCCATCGAACCAGGCCAAGTGCCAGCCCCAACGGCTCCCGCACCTGCTTCCCCAGCGAAAAGCGATGAAAAGCGCGTGGTGTTCAATATGGAATCCCAGCGCTGGTCGCAGGTGTTCCAGTGGTTGGTCGACCAGACCGGACTGAAGTACGCTTCCAGCTACATTCCCCAAGGCTCGTTCACCTTCAAAAGCCCCGAGGGGAAAAAGTACACCATCGGGGAAATCATCGACATCATCAACGAGGGTTTGAATTCCAACCCCGACCAGCAGCGCTACCTGCTCATCCGCCGGGAAACCAGCTTTGTCCTGGTGCCGGCCGATGAACGGATCGACCCCACCCTGATTCCCCGGATCACCTTGGAAGAACTGCCAGTTCGAGGCAAAACCGAGGTGGTCACCCTCGTCTACAGTCTGAACACCCTGGTGGCTGAGGAGATCGCCCCCGAGGTCAAGCGCCTGATGGGCAAGTACGGCGAGGTCGTGCCTCTAAGCCGCGCTAACCAGTTGGTGATGCAAGACAGCGCCGGTACCCTGCGCCAGATCGTCCAAATCCTCAAGGACAACGAGGATAAGGAAGGGAAAGGCCAAGGGGGTGAAAGCCTCAACCACGAGTGCAAATACATCAAGGCTCGCGAGGCGGAGCGTATTCTGGTTTCGCTGCTGGGAGCCAGTTCGGGCAGCCAGGCCCAAGCGCAGCCCAATGATCCCCGCCGGGACCCTCGCTTCCAGCCTGCGATGACCGGGCGTCAGCGCGCCACCTCCGTGATCGCTGACGAGCGGACCAATTCGGTCCTGGTGACCGGCATGCCCGACAAGATTTCCCAAGCCAAGGAGATCCTCAAGCGGATCGATATCGCCCAGCCGGGGCAGCAGCCGGTCCTGGTCGGTCCCGCTTTGTTGAAGCAATACGATGTGAACCCCGGATCCGCCGAGGCCGTGGCCAAGACCCTGCAGGAGGTTTACAAGAACTCCGCCACCGTCAGGATTTCGGCGGTCGGGACGGGGGCCGTCATGGTCTACGCCGGGCCGGATGATCAGATAGAGATCAGCCGACAGCTAAGCGGTGCCGCCGCGGTTGAAAAGAACACCAAGACCGAATTGATCCCGCTGGGGTCGCTGGACGCCACCAAAATAACCGACACCCTGAAGGCCATGTACGGGGATGTCAAATCCGGCGCACCCTATGTCGAGGCCGACACCGACCGCAACGCCATCATGATCCGTGGCACCGCGGCGCAAATTCTGGACATTCAGGCAACCGTACGCTCCCTCGGGGCTTCCGGTGGAGGCCTCGGTGGCAATGTCCGGGTGATCAATCTGGAAAAAGGTTCGGCGGCTACCCTGGCCGAGGCCTTGGAGCGCATGATTCCCCAGATGCGCGCCAACCCGGTGCAGATGATCAACCCGTTGGGAGGGGATACAAAGCCCAAGGCCCCTGCGCCGGTTCCTGCCGCTCCCGCAACACCCCCAGCCGCCCCTGCAAAACCTGCGGAAAAGCCTGCAGCCCAAGGTCAACCCAACCTTCAGCAGATTGCATTCCAGCAAACCGCTGAGCAGCAACAACCCACCAAATCTGGCGAAAACGCCAAGGCGGGTGCCAAGCAGGTTCCCGGTAACGCCAACGCCCCGCTGAAAATTTCGGTGTTTGGCAATCGGTTGATGCTCTCCTGCGATGATCCCGAAACGCTGGCCTTGGCCCAGGAGATGGTCAAGGTGATGACCCAGGCTCCTTCCGGAGAGGGGGACTACGAGATCATCCGCCTGCAGAATGCAAGCGCCGCCCAGGTGGCTGAAATATTGGAAAAGGCTTACAACGGTGCCGGTCAGCAGCCCGGACAGGGTGGTGCCGGCGGTGGCTTTGGTGGGGGTCTTGGTGGGTTGCTGGGCGGTTTCCGCGGCATAGCGAACCTCGCCGGTGTGAGCCCGACCAGTCCCTCCGCCAACCGCATCCGGGTCGTTGCCGATCCCGCCAGCAACACCCTGCTGGTTCGGGCCAGCCCGCTCGACATGCTCAGCATCAAAAAGCTGCTGGAAAAAGCGCTCGACTTGAGTGAGGCGGAAAGCAACGCGGTTCCCCAAACCTGGGTGGTCGGCCCTCTGGTCAACACCAAGGCCAGCGAGATTTCCACCACGCTGAAGGATGTCTACAGCAGCCTGACCAGCACCCGTGGCGGGTCTGGCGCTCCGGGTGGCGGTTTGCCCGGTGGTTTCCCATTCGGTGGCGCGGGTGGCGGTCAGCAGAATACTGCCAAGGTTTCTTTTTCCATTGGCGTGGATGAACGTAGCAACAGCCTGTTGGTGTACTGCTCCAAATCCCTGTACGAGGACATCACCAAGCTGGTCGAGTACATGGAGGAGCAGGCGGTTCCTTCCCCCAACAAGACGGTCCAGATTGTGAATGTGCAGGGAATCGATCCTGCTTTGGTCCAACAGGCGATTGATGCGATCCAAGGGCGGACCAGATCTGCCGGTAGGGGGACGACCACCGTTGGCCGAACAGGCGGTGCCGGCGGTTTCCCAGGCGGTGGAGGCGGTGGCTTCCCGGGGATGGGGGGAGGCGGTGGCTTCCCAGGCGGTGGAGGCGGTGGCTTCCCGGGAATGGGGGGTGGCCGCGGTGGATTCGGTGGTGGCGGTGGCTTCCCAGGAATGGGGGGTGGCCGCGGTGGGTTCGGCGGCGGCGGTGGAGGCGGTGGCTTCCCGGGTGGTGGCGGTGGCGGCGGTGGCCGCCGGGGTGGCGGTGGAGCACCTGCCCCCGAGCCAACAGGAGACGGCGCTTTTTTCGGCTCCCAGGTCAAGGATGACCGCAAGAGCATCAAGAGCCTTTATGACCCCCAGGTCGAGCGGGGGGCAGGCCTGGAGCAGGTTGCTTACCAGATGGACCAGGCCGAGCAGGCAACCCCGCCTGCGGCAAGCCAGCCAGCACCTGCCAGTAAACCTGGTCAGGCGATCCCGGTCCTGCCTCCGGGGGTAAACCCCGCTGGCGCGAGCGGTGCGGTGGTTGGTCCCAAGGAAGCAGTGACGGTTGAATCGCTTCCCCAATTGGGCGTGCTGGTTCTCAGTGCCAACAACAAGGCCGATGCGGACGCAGTGGTCAAGATCATCGAGTACATCCAAAAGGTGGGTGTGGCTGGTGACTTGCAAATCCAGATCGTTCCCCTTGACCAGGGTGATGCCACCAGCATCGCGTCAATCCTGACGGACCTTTACCGGGCGGTGAACATCACGCCCACCGGCAACACCCGCAATATGCAAGCCAACCAGCAGCAAGGCCAACCCGGTCAGCAGCAGCCAGGGGGTGGCGGGATCGGGGGCGCCTTCGGGGGATTGTTTGCTGGGTTCGGGCAACAACAGCAGCAGCAAAATCGCGGCGCGCAGGGCAACACCTTGCAAAATGCCAGCGTGGTCATGATCCCTGTGCCGCGCCTCAACGCCATCATTCTGGCGGCTCCCCGCGCGCGCATGGAGGAGGTGATCAAGGATGTCAGGAAGTTGGATGTCCCCGTCAGTTCCAAGGCTGGCGCCAAGCCCTTCCCGTTGAAAAAAGCCTCGGCTACCAAGGTGGCCAACCTGATCAACAACTTCTGGGCCCAGCGCTACCCTGGCGAACAGAATGCGGAGAACCAGGTTCGCGTCACCCAGGATGAAAGCAGTAACACGGTTTTCGTGCAGGCTGCCCCGGCCGACATGGCCGAGATTTCTGAGTTGATCTCCAGGCTGGATACTTCGGTCTCAAGTTCGGTGAACGACCTGCGGATCATTCCCCTCAAGTACGCCATCGCCGAGGAGCTTGGCCAGTTGATCCAGCGGGCCATCTCCCAGGGGGTGCTCACAACCTCCCCAACCGGGACCACGGGCCAACAACAAGGCGGCTTTGGTGGGTTCGGTGGCTTCGGCGGGTTTGGTGGTTTCGGCCAGCAACAAAGGAACCAGACCCAGTCCACCCAGACCGGGGCGGCTCCGGCTACCAAAACATCCTCCCTCCGGTTCATGATGCCCAGCAAGGACGGCAAGCCGGTTGAGACCGGTTTCCTTGAAGATGTTTTCATCACACCGGACCCACGCATCAACGCCTTGATTATCAGCGCCCCCGAGCGCTCGCTCGACCTGATTCTTTCCCTTGTTCGCGAGCTGGACCTTCCGCCTGTGGCCCGGTCCGAGATCAATATCTTCACCCTGAGGAAGGCGGACGCACTCAACACCGCCACAATCATCCAGCAACTGTTCATGGGTGGGAGTTCAGGAACCACCGGGCGCACAACGGGCGGTGCCCAGGGCGGTTTCGGTGGCGGCCAGGGTGGATTTGGCGGCGGGTTTGGCCGCCAGAATACCGGCACCACCAGCAATCAAAATCGGCCTCTCCAGTTCAACACTGGAAACCCCACCGAGGGGCAGGCCCTTGTGGATTTACGCATGACGGTGGATGAGCGCAGCAACAGCATCGTGGTGGGCGGGTCTCGCAGTGATCTCGATGTGATCGAGGCGATTATCACTCGCCTGGAGGATTCCGATGTAGCCCAGCAGCGGATGAACGAGGTGTATGTGCTGCGCAATTCGTTGGCCGCCGATGTGGCCGATGCGCTGAACACCTTCATCACCAACACGTTGTCGGTCTACCAGAACAGCCAGCAACTGAGCGGTTTCCAGAACCTGACCCGGCAAGTTGTGGTGGTGGCTGAGCCCATCAGCAACAAGCTGCTCATCTCCGCCACTCCCGAGTGGTACAACGAGGTGATGAAGCTGATCATGGAGATGGATGCGGAGCAGCCCCAGGTGGCGGTGCAATGCCTCATCGGCGAGGTGCTCCTCAACGGCTCCGAACAGTTCGGTATGGAAATCGGTCTCCAAAGCCCGGTGCTGTTCCAGCGGAGTGTTTACCCGGCCCCAGGATACACAGGGAACTCTTCCATCAGCGTGATTAACACCACGGGTGGCAGTGGGTTGAACGCGATCTCGGTGAGCGGTTCTAATCCCGTTGGATACCCTGGCTACAATTTCACCGGGCTGAACGCCATGGGGCAAAATGTGGCGGTCCAGCCGGGTGTGGTCGGCTGGCAGGGCCTCAACTCCCTGGGCACCGCACGCGCCAACTCCAATGGAATTGGCGGCTTTGTCTTCAGCGGCGCGTCCGACAGCATCAATGTCCTGATTCGCGCCCTGAAAACCCAGCAGCGTCTGGATGTGCTCAGCCGCCCCCAAGTGACCACCCTGGATAACCAGCAAGCCCGCGTGTTTGTCGGTCAGGACTACCCTCTGGTGCTTGGCAGCAACGTTACCGCTACCGGGGTGATCAGCAACAACATCTCCTATCGCTCGGTGGGAATTGAGTTGATCGTTACCCCGAAAATCACCCCGGATAACCGGGTCATCATGCGGGTGGCCCCTTCGATTTCAAAACCGAATCCCCTCACCAATGTGAACCTGGGTACGGCCGGCGGCGGTGGCCCAAACAATACTGCCACCACCGCGGTCGCGATCGACCAACAAACTGTTGAAACCACGGTGGTGGCCATGGACGGGGAAACAATCGTCCTGGGCGGCATCATCACCCGTAGGGATCAAAAGGCTGAAAACAAGATCCCCTGGTTTGGCGACCTGCCGGTGGTGGGGACGGCATTCCGGTTCAGGACCCAGGAAAAACAAAAGCAGGAGCTTTTGGTGGTGATGACTCCTCACATCGTGCGCAACAAGTGGGACGCGGCTCGAGTGCTGGTGGAAGAAGGGCGGCGCATGGACTGGGTTTTGGGTGAGGTTGCCAAA
>JAFMJU010000110.1 GCA_017853285.1 Gemmataceae bacterium | reverse complement strand
AATCAGCCCGAATCGCCCTGGCCCAGGCTGAGGCGAACATTTCCTACTGCACCCTCAAATCGCCCTTCAGGCAGGGCACCGTGGCGGCCCGATTTGTCGATGTCGGCCAGCGGGTCACCGCCAACCAGAAATCGTTTCTGCTCCTCGACCTGTCCAGCGTGGTGATCGGCTTCGGCGTCCCGGACACCCTGGTGGGCTCCTTGGTCCTCGGACAGAAGGTCGATGTCCTCTGCGACGCGCTGCCCGGCCGGCGTTTCCAGGCGGTCGTGCACAAGATCGCATCCGCCGCCGACCAGCAAACCCGCACCTACCCCATCGAGGTGCGGGTGGACAACCAGCCAGGTTTGAAGCCGGGCATGATCGCCACGGTCGAGTTCCGCAAGGAGGTGAAGGCCTACCTGCTGCCGCTCACCGCGGTGGTGCCCGATTCCCGGGACGCGAATTATCGGGTGTTTCGTGTTGTGGAGCGTGACGGCAAATCCGTGGCGGAGGCTGTGCCTGTGCGGTTCGACAATGTGCTCGACAACCGCGTGGAGGTCCGACTCGACCCGCGGTCATTGCTGAAGCCGGGTGACCGGGTTGTTTCCACCGGAACCCACCGCTTGCACGATGGCCAGTCCGTCCAGGTTGAGCCGTGAAGGACGGACATCCATCCATGCGCGGTTCATTGTCCACCTCCCAGTATTTCGTCTACAAACGTCCCATCGCGTGGACGCTGCTTGTGGCGACACTGGTTTGGGGCATCTGGGCCTACCGCTCCATGCCCCAGCGTCAGGATCCGCTCATCCAGATCCGCAATGGGCTTGTTCTGACGGACTATCCCGGGGCCACCTCGCTGGAGGTGGAGCAGGAACTCACGCGTAAGATCGAGAAAAAGCTGAGCGAGAACCCGGCTGTGGAGCATGTGCGTTCCATCAGCAGGCAGGGCCTGTCGATCGTCTTCGTGGACTTGTACGACACCATCAAGAATGCGGAGTTGGTCTGGCAGGATTTGGACAACAAGCTTTCCGGAATGGATGACCTGCCCACCGCTGGGGGCAGGCCGCTTCGCCCCCGCCTCGACAAAGATTTTGGGGATACGATCTCGATCCTGATCACCTTGAGCAGCCCCCCTGTTTCCGATTTCGAGCTGGACAGCAGGTCTGAGGTGATAGTCGCCAAATTGAGGGAGGAAAGGGCCAAAAGGCCCGATGGATTGCGGGAGAATCGCCACACCGGCATCCTGGTCCATCCGGTGACGATTGACCCCGGACTGGTGGAGCGATTGGGGCGTTCGGCCCTGTCGCGGCTGGAGCAGCAGGGCATCATTGAGGACGGTCAATACTCCAGCCTGTTGGGTGTGGGCCTGATCGATTTCAAGATCCGGCCGGGAAACAATGTCGATCGTTTGCAGGCGGAGATGAGCCGTTGGCAAAACGACTACATCGGCACCGGGCTTGGTCATCCCGATATTTGGCCGGGCGTGGTCGTGGGAAATCTGGAGGATCTGCCCGGTATCCTGCGTGCCCAATGCCAGCGTCAACCGGGCGGCGTCGCGCGCTACAGCTACGAGGAGTTACGCCAGTATGCCGATCTGCTGCAGGACCGCCTCCGGCAGTCCCCCAAGGTGGGAAAGATCGAGCAGATGGGCGTGGTGGACGAGGCCATCTACCTCTTCATGAGTGGCCATCGTTCGGGAACCACCAACCTGGACCTGCAGTCGCTGGGCCGGTTGCTGGCCCAGAGGAACATCGATACCCCGGGCGGAACCTTCGAGCTCCCCACGCAGCGGGTGAATGTGAAGCCCACCGGCAAGCTCGCCCGACTCGATGAAATCAGGGACATGGTGGTCAATCAGGGGGATGGCTACCCCATCTACCTCCGGGACCATGTGGAAATGGTCCGGGGTTACCAGGATCCGCCCCGCTCGCTGAATTTTCGCACGATCAAGGCGCCTGCCGGCTCGCCCCCAACCCGATTGCCCGATGGATTGTCGGAAAAACCCAATAACGGGGTTAGCTACTCCGCGTCAGATGAGGCCAAGCCGGCCGAACTCTGGACTACCCGGGCCATCACGCTGGCGGTGCGCCATGTGAAGGGCACCCAGATCGCCGATTTTTCCCGTGATGTGGATGCGGCGATCGATTCCCTCAAGGGCCTGCTCCCGGCCGACCTGCGCCTCGAGCGCACCAGCGATGAACCGGAGCGGGTGCGGCTGAAAATCCGCGAGTTCAATGACTGCCTCCTCGAGGCCATCGTCATCGTCGTGGCGGTGGCGTTGGTTTTCATGGAATGGCGCAGCGCCTTCGTCGTCGCGCTGTCCATTCCCATCACCCTGGCTATGACTCTGGGATTCTGTTCCCTCATCGGTATCGACCTGCAGCAGATCTCCATCGCCGCGCTGATCATCGCCCTGGGTCTGCTGGTGGATGACCCTGTCGTGGCAGGCGATGCGATCAACCGGGAGCTGGCGCAGGGGGAAAAGCGCGATGTGGCCGCCTGGCTGGGGCCGCAAAAACTGTCCCGCGCCATTCTCTACGCCACCATCACCAACTGCGTCGCCTTCCTTCCGTTGCTGCTTGTCAGTGGTGTGGTGGGGGAATTCATCTATTCGTTGCCGGTGGTGGTCACGGCTTCCCTGGTTGCCAGCCGCATCGTTTCCATGACCTTCATCCCGCTTCTGGGCTACCACCTGCTGAGGGGCCAGGCCGGCATGGAGGCGAGCCTGGCCAATGGCGGAAGAAGTTCGGATTTCGCGCGCATGTACAACGGCTTCTCGGAAGTCTGTATGCGCAACAAGTGGACTTCGTTGGCCGCCTGCATGATATTTCTCGCGACAGCCATTAGCCTCATCCCGATGATCGGCACCAACTTCTTTCCCAAGGACCTTCATTCCGCGTTCACCATCGACCTGTTCCTCCCGGAGGGGGCCTCGATCGCCCAGACCAAGGAACAGGCGATGCGCGCCATTGCGGAGACCGACTCCATCCTGGGTTCGGAAGTGGAGGCCTACACCACCTTTGTGGGTGCGGGTGGGCCCCGCTTCTGGATATCCATCGTCCCCGAGCAACCAACCTCCAACTATGCCCAGATTCTGGTTCACACAACCGATCGCCATCACACCGCCGCGTTGGCGGAGAAGTTGAAGCGGGAATTAACGTCCCGGATTGCCGAGGCCCGGGTGCGGGTGAATCAGTTGGAAACAGGTCCCCCCATCGGCATTCCTGTTCAGTTGCGCATCATGGGGCCGGATATTGCCACCTTGCGGACCTTGGCCCAGGAAAGCAAGGCGCTCATGCGTGATTTCCCGGGCGCCACCGATATCTGCGATGACTGGGAGCCCGAGGTGCTCCAGCTCGGCCTCCAGGTAGATCCGCAAAAAGCCAGCCTTTCCGGCGTGACCAACCAGGCCATTGCTGAATTGATGAACGCCGCCCTGTCGGGTTCTCCCGCCACATGGATTCGGGAACGCGACCGGTTGATTCCGGTCACCTTCAAGCTGCGCCCCGATGAGCGCAGCCGATTCGACGCCTTGCGAACCCTGAAGGTGCCCACGCAGCATGAGGGCCAGCGTGTGCCCCTCGACCAGGTGGCCCGCTTCAGCCCCGAGGCGGTCGCCCCCATCATTGGCCGGCGCGACCACGAGCGTTGCATCACGGTCAAATGCGACACGGTGCCCGGGGTTCTGCCCAGCAAGGCGGTTGAATTCCTGGATGAAAGGCTGAAGGTGCTCTCCAAATCGTGGCCGGCCGGTTACCACTACGGTTTCGGCGGCGAGAAGGAGGAACAGGAAAAGGGGTTCGCCTCCATGGGCATCGCCATGGTCACCTCCATCCTGGCCATCTACCTCGCCTTGGTGTTGCAGTTCAACAGCCTGTTGAAGCCCATGGTGGTCTTCGCGGCGGTCCCGTTCGGCATGGTGGGCGGGCTCATGGGCTTGCTGGTGTCGAACACCCCGCTGGGCTTCTTCGCGTTGCTGGGCCTTTCTTCCCTGGCCGGGGTGATCATCAGCCATGTGATCGTGCTCTTTGAATACATCGAGGAGGCGAACGAGCGGGGTGAGCCCTTGCGCAGGGCGGTGATCGATGCGGCGCTTGTGCGGCTGCGTCCGGTGCTGGTAACCGTTCTGGCCACCGTGGGTGGACTCATCCCACTGGCGTTGAAGGGTGGCCCCTTGTGGGAACCCCTCTGCTATGTGCAGATTGTCGGTCTGCTTTTGGCGACCTTGGTCACCAAGGTGGTGGTGCCGGTGCTTTATGTGATTTTTGTCGAGGATCTCGGCTGGATACGCTGGGGGCAGCCCGCCCCGCGGCGCGGCTCATCCGGATGACGGTCACCTGACCCTGAAGACCGGCAATGGCGGAAACAGTTTGATCAGATCGCCCGTTCCCACCCCTGGAAACGGCTCAAACCCTCCTGCAGCCAGACGGAGGGATCGCATGGCGCATTCCTTCTCCAGCAGGTACCAGCGGTTGTACTGCTCCCGCGAGCGGTTGATAGGTTCAAGGTCCTGTGTTTCCAGGTGCCTGGCCCAGGCATGGTTCAGATCCGCTGCCATCCGCGCCAGGCGCCGCAAGGATCCCTTCAGGGGCCAATGCCAGAAGGCTTTGCCCGGCGGATATTTCAGCTTGTGGTCCAGCCGTTGGTCCAGTTGCCGCAACCGGTCCAAATCTTCGGGGCTGGCCAACCACGGCCCGAAGGCATCCAATCCACCCGCTTGGTGGCGGAGTTGGGAGCACAGCCTGCCGACCGGGACGGTCCAATCTTTCCAGGTGCGGTGCAGCTTGTCTGCCAACGCGTTCCATTCCGTTTCAACTGTCAGCCCGCGCCGCACATAGGCGGGGGTATCGAACGAGCCCCACGCCCGTGCTTCCCCTTCGCCCTCCCAACCGACTGATTCCCCCGGAATGATGGATTGCATGGTAAGTGCCGTCACCCGGGGGAAAATTCTGGAAAATGGGCCGATGCGTCTGCCGTAAGGACCGGAAAAACCAGACCGATCCTTGTCAGCGGTAGGGATTCCCCCATCCCATCCAAATTCAAGCTAGGGCATGGGTTTCGGGTGGCAATAGCTTCAAGCCCTGGGCCGGTTCAGGCCGATCCACCCAACATGCAGGCGGATGCTTTTTTCATGCCATTGTCCCCCCCGGAAGGTGGAGCCGATGGGCTGACATCCGGCCTCTCGGCCAGCCAGGAAAACCGCATGCTGGATCCCACGGTCCCCGGGGCGACGATCGAGGTGGAATCCCCTCGATACCAAACCCCGGATGGCCCAGATTCGGATCTTCGCGAGGATGCGTTGCCGGCAATTGACGCGGTTCCCCCCCTCGAAAAGCCTGGCCTGGTGCGGGTGAACACCTGGGAAAGGCCGCTAAACCCTTCCGCCCGCAATGTGCCCTTGTTGAACAATGCACCTTGGGTCCGCACCTTGGGCTCCATGGATTTCAGCATCCAGACCCAGGGTTGGCGCTTCCCTCTCCCTCCCGACCTAAATACCCGCAAGGCCGGCAAAGTTGCTCCAGCTTCCCAGGAGCAAGAGGCGGCACCTGATGAGCCGGACATCCAGCCCACCCAGGAAATGATCGATTTTGCGGCTGCTGCTGGCTTGAACCCGGTGGATCAAGCCCAGGGCCAGTTGGCGGGCCTCCCCGTCGGGAACACTTCGCTCCAACCCATGGGTTTGGAGGAAGGTGAAGGAGCCGATGTCGGGAACAGTGTCACACGACTGAAGCCCCCCGCCGCCATGGCTGGCTTGAAGGACCGTTTGCTGACGCTGCTTCAGCCTCCACTCGAGGGCATGCTGGGCAAGGGACGGCTCACCCTCCCGTTCAAACCCTACCCCTACCAGCTGCAAGGCATCGCCTTCCTCATGCCCCGAAGCGCCGCGCTCATTGCCGATGAGATGGGGCTGGGAAAAACCGTGCAGGTGATCCTGTCGCTTCGCCTTCTCATCAGCAGCGGCATGTTGAAGCGCGCCCTGGTCGTCTGTCCCAAGCCGTTGGTCATCAACTGGACCCGTGAGCTCCGCACCTGGGCTCCGGACCTGGCGTTCGAGGTTTTCTCGGGTGACACCGAGACCCGCACCGCCATGTGGAAACTGTCAAATTGCCCCGTGCAGGTGGTTAATTACGAGATCCTCACCCGCGACCATGAGATCATCCTCGACGACGATGTTCGGTTCGATGTGGTGGTGCTGGACGAGGCCCAGCGCATCAAGAATGCCGGAGGCAAGACCGCCCAGGCGGCAAAGGCCCTCAAGCGTTCCCGCAGTTGGGCGATGAGCGGCACGCCCATCGAGAACCGCGTGGAGGACTTGACGAGCATCTTCTCGTTTGTCGATCCCAAACTGATACCCCCGGATGCCCAGCCGCGACAGATGTCCGAGATTGTCCGGGACCATATCATCCGCCGCACCAAAGACCTGGTGGCGACCCATATGCCGCCCAGAGTCATCCGCGATATCCATCTGGAACTTCTGCCGGAGCAGCGCGAGACATATGAGAAGGCCGAGAAGGAGGGCATCGTCCACCTCAACTCGCTAGGCGACACCATCACCGTCCAGCATGTGTTCCAGTTGGTGATGCGCCTCAAGCAGATCTGCAATTTCGACCCGCGAACCGGTGCCAGCGCCAAGATGGAGCAGCTCACGGCCGACATGGAGGAGGTCGCCTCCACAAACAACAAGGCCATCCTCTTCTCGCAATGGGTCGAGCCGCTCGAGTCCATCGCGGCGGCATTGGCCGAGCACAACCCGGTCCAGTACCACGGCAAGGTTCCGCAGGCTGAGCGCCAGCCGATCCTCGACAAATTCAAGACCGATCCGATCCACAAAATAATCCTCATGAGCTACGGCACCGGGTCGGTGGGACTCAACCTGCAGTACACCAACTATGTTTTCCTGTTCGACCGGTGGTGGAACCCCGCCATCGAGGACCAGGCGATCAACCGGGCCCATCGCCTCGGCCAGAAATCCACGGTTTTTGTCTCCCGCTACATCAGCGTGAATACCATCGAGGAACGCATCGCCCTCGTCCTCGACCAGAAACGCGCCCTGTTCCAGGAAGTCATCGCCCAAAACGGTCCCCCCATCAGCATGGGGCTTTCCGAGGATGAGATCTTCGGCCTGTTCGATATCCATAAAACCCGGAAGGCGGCATAAATAACTTGTCCTTTGCATGCCTTGGCTAACAAATAATATCTCTCTTTTTGGCCCAATCCCCCCATCCTTCCAATGCCTGTGGGCCCGACTTGGAGATCCTGCGCGATTGGATTAAGAATAAATCTCCACGACGAAGCGGCTCCGGGGGCGCCCGGCGGCATGCCGTCGCATGTCTGGGTGTGAGGATTTTTCTTCGATGAGCAAGAAGCGTTTGGCGCTGGTGGTGGGCGGTGGACCGGCGCCGGGTATCAACGGTGTGATCAGCGCGGTCACCATTGAGGCCCTCACCCAGCAGGGCTGGGATGTTTTCGGGGTAATGGAAGGCTTCAAGCACCTGGTCAAGGGGGACAAGACACAGGTCAAGCCCCTCACCGTCGACGATGTGAAGAATGTCAACATCAAGGGTGGCTCCATCCTCTCCACGGCACGGGTCAATCCGGCCAAGAACGAGCAGGACTTGCAAACGGTCCTCCGCGTGTTCAAGGAGATGGACATCAGTTACCTCGTCACTATCGGAGGCGATGACACCGCCTACTCCGGCAGCCAGGTCTACAAGGCCGGGGGCGGATCCATCCGCGTGGCCCATGTGCCCAAGACCATCGACAACGACTTGCCCCTGCCTCCGTCGGTTCCCACCTTCGGCTTCGAGACCGCGCGCCAGATCGGCGTGAACCTGGTCCGCAACCTGATGGAAGACGCCAAGACCAGCAGACGCTGGTTCTTTGTCATCAGCATGGGGCGCGCGGCGGGTCACCTGGCCCTGGGCATCGGCAAGGCATCCGCCGCGACGCTCACCATCATCCCCGAGGAATTCCGCAAGGCCCCTCCCACGCTGGAGAGCCTCTGCGAGATTCTTGTGGGTGCCATCATCAAGCGCCGCAGCAAGGGGCAGGACTACGGCGTGGCGGTGCTGGCCGAAGGCCTGGTGGAAGCTTTGGGTGAGGAAGCGCTGGTCGCTATGGGGGAGGCCCAACTCGCCCGCTACGGCAAGATCGAGCGCGACCCGCACGGTCACCTGCGTATGGCCGAGGTCGATTTCGGTCGCATGATCAAGGATCAAGTGGCCCAACGGCTGAAGGCCCTGGGCATCAGCATGACACTCACCGAGAAGGAGATCGGCTACGAGTTGCGCTGTGCTGATCCCGTCCCGTTCGACGCCGAGTACACCCGCGATCTGGGTTACAGCGCCGTAAAATTCCTGCTCAGCCCCGAGTCGGCCCAATATGGTGCCATCATCAGCCTGGTCGACGGCAAGATGAAGCCACTGCCGTTCGAGACCATGCTCGATCCCAAGACCAAACGCATGCAGACCCGCAAGGTCGATGTCACGGGCGAGGGGTACGAGTGCGCCCGCCGCTACATGATCCGCCTCGACCGCCGGGATGTCGAGAATCCCGAGAACATCCAGCGCTTGGCCAAGGCCGGCAACATGGATGAGAAAACCTTTGTCGAGCGCTTCAGCAAGATCATCGACACCTGATCCGGATCCGAACCGGGTGAAATGCGACACACCCCGGGCAATCCCCGGGGGTGTTTTTTTAGGGGGCTTGCGAATTAATCCTGCGCGCGCGCTTTTCAAATACCCCAAGCCATTCCAGAAGCATCGCGTCGCCGATCGTTTTGGATCGGCGCAATTCATTCGGGGGCTTGCCCCAGTAAAAACTGATCCATCCGCAGGAAACTGTTCCCGCCTTGTCCATGAATGTTTCAAGCTCCTTGGCAGTGCACTGCAGGGGAAATGTTTCCTCCACCACCACCGGTTTGCCTACGGAGAATCCGCGTAAGGTTTCCAGGGCCACATCCAGCTTGCCGGTCTGGGGATAGAGATGCACCGAGACAAAGTCCAGGCTATCCACCACCTTGCCTGGTACAAAACCGGAAGTCAGCCCCTTGCGGTCCAGGCTCCAATCAACCATCCCCACCGTGATCAAATGGCGCCTGTCCACTTGGCGGATCGCGCCGCACAGGAGGTCTATCCAGGCTTTGGCGATGTCAGGGCGGGGTCGGTTGCCCTGGTCCAGGCTGATCAACTGCACGAAGTGCTTGTCGCCAAATGGAGGGCCAAGCCAGTCACCCTCCTTCCGCCTGCCGCCAGGTACAACTGGTTCGTTCATCAGGTCATAGCAGAAAATGGCAGGGCTACCGGCGCACCGCTTGGCAATGGATTGCCAAAAGAAGGCCTGCGCTGCCCATCGTTCACTTTCAGCCAATCCGTCATACCAGGCTGGTACATCCCTTTTGTGGTAACAGCCCAGCCCGGTCAGGTTCAGGTACAGCCCGGTTTTCTCGGCCAGTTGGACTAGTCGGTCCAGTTGCGCCAGGGCCTTCTGATTGGCTTTGTCGGGAGCATCCAGAAACTTGCAAGTTTGCAGGTGAATACGGACCACATTGGCCCCAAGTTGCCTCATCTCGGCGAAATCTGCCTCCACCCGGTCCCATTCCTTCTCCCAATAGTCTTCCAGTAATCGTCCCACATCATCGTGGTCGTAATTGAAACCAAAGGGAACGAAGGAATTTCCAGTTGCCCGCCGGATGAATCCATTGTGGTCCGCAGAAACAGCGATTTCATCCATCCCGGAATTCATCTCGCCTGGGGCTGATGCCAATTGCAGGGCAAGGATTAGGGTCAGAGGCCCGGCGTTCAGGTTGATCATGCCTTAACAGTTCCCAAGTGAATGAGTGAAATGGACCGGTTATTTTTCGATTTTTCG